>CAYNJI010000072.1:0-5855 GCA_964397605.1 uncultured Dehalococcoidia bacterium
GCCAAGCGCAGGGAAGACCGTTCAATGTCCCTTCTGTGTCCTGCCCTGTGTGGACGGCGATGACGCCCGGCTGCTGAGCTGCCTCGCTGGTATCTACGGACTTGATATCCGCGTTAGCGTAGGGGCTGCGAAGGATAGCCGCATGAACCATACCGGGCAGCTTGATGTCGTCGGTGTAAGACGCGCGCCCCGTGATGAGCCTTGGGTCCTCGCGACGGCGGATGCCAGAGCCGAATATTCGTGTGGTCATAACCTAAGAGCCTCCCATTACGCGTGCAGCCTCTTCAATGGCGAGCACGATGTTCTGGTAGCCCGTGCACCGGCAGAGATTCCCCTCGAGGCCGTGGCGTATCTCCGACCGAGTCGGCGAGGGGTTCCGGCGCAACAGCTCCTCTGCCGCAATTATCATCCCAGGAGTGCAAAAACCGCATTGCAGGCCGTGCTTGTTCCAGAACGCTTCTTGCAGGGGGTGCAAATTCACCCCATCTGAAAGCCCCTCGATAGTGGTCACCTGGGATCCGGACGCCTGAACCGTTAGCATGGTGCACGCTTTCACCGCCAGCCCGTCCAACTTTACCGTGCAGGAGCCGCACTGACTCGTGTCGCAACCCACCTTCGTTCCCGTCAACCCCGCCTCTTCGCGGATGAAGTGTACGAACAACTGTCGAGGCTCTACCTCGCCGCTATAGGTCCTGCCATTGATGGTAATCCCCACCGGAACTTTCACAATGCACCTGCCCAATTAGCTGCATTCCTAGGCATCTATGCCTACCCGCACCGTCGACGGGAAGTGTATCAGATGCGGCCCGTTTGTCAACGCCAAGCGGGAACGTCGGGCCTTTCCTCGTATGGACTGCCGCCCTCTGTTATAATTCCTCCATGAAATTGCAAGGGAGCTACCGTTTCCATGTATCGCGGGAACGGCTCTGGGACGCCCTTATGGACCCATCTTTCGTGCGAGAATGCATCCCTGGCGTTAAGACCTTTACGCCACTTTCACCTGATAGCTATCAGGTCGAAATTGCCTTGCGCGTAGGCATAGTATCCGCCACCTACAGGGGCACTATGGAGATAGTGAACAAGGATGCTCCCTCATCCTACCGCATCGTTGTTCGAGGCTCCGGCGTTCGAACAAACCTGTCAGGTGGTGGCCAGATTGACCTTGCTACCGAAGATGGCGCGACAAATCTTAACTTCGACGGCGACGTTCAGGTGACCGGGGTTCTGGCTAGTGCCGGCCAGCGTCTAATGAGCAACGTGGCCAAGCAACAGATTGACCGCTTCTTCAAGTGCTTGAGTTCGAAGATAGTTTAGGTGGAATCTGAATGCTCGTGAAGGCGTCACAATAGCGACGGAAAACTCCACCCTTACGCATAAGTCAACCACAAGTTCTTTCGGAGGTCCCTTCATGGTCAACGTTAGCCCTGCGCATTTCCAAGCCATGAGATGGCGATGCATCGGGCCCTTCCGGGGCGCCAGAGTAGTCTCCGTAGCCGCTGACCCCTGCAATCCCCTAGTCTTCTACTTCGGGGCCACCGGAGGAGGAGTCTGGAAGACTAGCGACGCCGGAACCCATTGGGAAAATGTTTCAGACGCTTTCTTCAAAACGGCTGCCGTTGGTGCAATCGCCGTTGCTCCCTCGGACCCCAACGTAATCTACGCTGGAACCGGCGAGTCGTGCTTCCAGAGTAACGAGTCCCATGGCGACGGTGTGTATAAGTCCACCGACGGCGGGCGTACATGGACCAACGTCGGCCTGAGCGATACGAGGCACATAGCGAAAATCCGCATCCACCCCTCAGACCCGGACCTGGTCTACGTAGCCGCCCTTGGCCATACCTGGGGGCCAAATGACGAGCGCGGCATCTACCGCTCAAAAGACGGGGGCGGCAGCTGGGAAAAGGTGCTCTTCAATTCGCCGGAAGCCGGCGGCATAGACCTGACCATGGACCCGGCCAACCCTCAACATCTCTTCGCCTCGCTCTATCAACTCCGTGGGATGCCTTGGACCCATCGCAGCGGAGGCCCTCACAGTGGTCTCTTCCGTTCTGTCGACGGCGGAGACACCTGGACCGACATTAGCCGGCGGCCCGGACTGCCCGAGGGCGTGTTGGGAAAGATTGGAGTTGCTCTATCGCCTCCTATGCCAAACCGGGTTTGGGCCCTCATAGAAGCCGAAGATGGAGGCCTTTTCCGCTCCGACGACTCAGGGGAAACTTGGCAGAAGCTCACCGGCCAGTCAAACCTCTGGTGGCGAGCCACGTACTATATCCACGTCTTCGCCCATCCCCAGGACCCGGATACCTGCTACGTCCTCTCCGTCGAGTTGTGGAAATCCACCGACGGGGGCCGCACATTTGAGGGCCAACCAATGCCCCACGGCGACAACCATGATCTCTACATTGACCCCAATAACCCCGATAGAATGATTGAAGGAAGCGATGGCGGGGCTGTGGTCAGCCTTAACGGTGGTCGCTCCTGGTCTACCCTTTACAATCAGCCCACCGCCAGCTTCTTCCACCTCACCACCGATAACCAAGTTCCTTATCGCGTGTATGCCACTCAGATGGATAACACCGCCATGAGCGTACCCAGCAGCACCAACGACGAAGCCATACTATGGAGAGACTGCCACATTGCCGGGCCCGCAGAAAGCGGCCACATCGCCGTACATCCCGAGAATCCCAATATCGTTTTTGCAGGCGCCATCGGAAGCTCGCCGGGCGGTGGCGGCAACCTCACCATGTACGACCATTCAACCGGCCAGACCCGCATGATTACCGCTTGGCCGGAAAACCTCGGAATGGTTCCCGGCAAAGACAACAAATACCGGTTCCAGTTCCACTTTCCCACCTTCCTCTCGCCCCACGACCCCAGCGTGCTCTACATTGCCGCTCACGTCGTATTCCGATCCACCGACGAGGGGCACAGCTGGACCATCATCAGCCCGGACTTAACTACCAACGACGTGTCCAAGATGTCGGAATTGCACGGCGGCCCTATCAGCATCCAGGTGGTAAATCCCTTCAACATGGGCAGCATCCTGGCCCTTGACGAGTCTCCGCTACAAGAGGGCCTCCTCTGGGCCGGCTCTGACGACGGACTGGTGCACATAACAAAAGACGGCGGAGAGAACTGGGAGAACGTTACGCCTGCTGACCTTCCGTCTTGGGCCATCATCACCGTCATTGACCCCTCACCGCACGATCCCGCCACGGCCTTCCTTTCCGCCACCCGGCACAGGATGGACGACACCAAGCCCTACCTGTTCAAGACACACAACTATGGACAAACCTGGACCAGGATTACCGACGGCATCCCCCAGGATGACTTCACCAGGGTTATACGAGAAGACCCTGAAAAACCGGGCCTCCTTTACGCTGGTACTGAGACAGGCATATACGTCAGCTTCGACGACGGCGGCAATTGGCAACCCCTTCAGCTAAATCTGCCTCGAGTCCCGGTCCACGACCTTGTCTTGAAGGACGACGATCTGGTAATCGCCACCCACGGTAGGGCCTTATGGATCCTCGACGATTTGACCCCACTCCACCAGCTTAAAGACGGCATTCCAGCTTCTTCAGACTTCCTGTTCACCCCCCGGCCAGCGCGCCGTATCGCACTTCCGCAGAGTTTTCCCTACCACCCAGGGCAGGGCAAGAACTACCGTATGGTAGGCGGAGAAATTGTGCCGTTTTACGAGAGTCAATCCTCAACAGGCCATCTCCGACACACCTACTTAACTGCAGGCGCCAACCCTCCCAAGGGGGTGTCCGTAACGTACGTCGTGAACGACCAACCCCGAGGAGAGGTCAAGCTAACTTTCCTTGACTCCTTGGGACAGATAATCAAACAGTTCTCCAGCCGCACCGACCAGGGACAAAGGGTGCCCGTACAATCGGGGATGAACCGTTTCATCTGGGACATGCGATACCCCGATGCGGAGGGTATTACCAGCATGGAAGGGCCCATCGCACCCCCAGGCGACTATCAGGTCCAGCTCGCCGTTGGAGATGTCATCTACAGCCAATCCTTCCAAATCCTCAAAGACCCCAGGGTGCCCGCGTCTCAAGACGATCTCCAGTCTCAGTTCAACTTTCTGATTAAGGTCCGGGACACCATCCAGGAGACGAACGACGCCGTAGACCAAATTCGGGAGGTGCGCAGCCGCATTAGAGAGTGGGAGCGAAACCCTTCCAACCACCAACCCTTCGCCGAATTTTCCAGCGCCGCCTCTCGCATAAGGCAAGAACTGTCGTCTATTGAAGAACAGCTTGTACCAATTCTAGGACCGAATCCTCAAAAGCCTCCTCCGACCAGACTTGGCCCAAAGCTCGCTTCCCTCTCAGAAGTGGTAGACAGTGGCGACTTCCCACCCACAACCCAGGCCTGCCAGGTATTCCAGAAGCTCTCGGCTGCTGTCCAAGAACAGCTAAATCGCCTCGACCAGATAATAGAGAAGGACGTACCAGCACAGGAAAATCTCATCAAGGACGTTGATTTGCCCTAACTCCCGCTAAACGATTGCAGCCAACCGACAATTGACCCTTGATTGTTCAATGGCCCCAGGAGATGTCCATTCTGGTCTTGGAGAAGGACGGCCTGAGTGCAATATATGCCTAAGCCGTTCGTCCTTGGATCGAAGCACAATCCAAATGACTGGGACGGAAACTGAAAGCTTGGACAAGAGCCCACGGCAGACTCTCCATCAGAGACCGGCGTGCCAGATAAGATTCCTCAGCCGCAGAGCAAAGATAGGCTAAAGTGCGCGCCCCCGTTGTGAGACGGACAATCGGTTGTAGTATCCTATTGGTGTACTTCTAACGGTAAAGGAACCTCCGACCAGCACCCTTGGGCAGGAGTTTTGAACGATGTCAACCCGACATGCGAAACTCGTATACACCCCACACCTTTCCCCATTTCCCGAGGGATGGTACTTCGTCGCAAGCCGACAGGCCGTAATGAAGGCCAAACTCATGCAGAAGACCTGGATGGGCGAGAAAGTAGTCGTCTGGTGTGACGAGAACGGGCGCGTCTGCGTTGCCGAGGCATTTTGCCCGCACCTGGGTTCCTACCTAGGGCCGGCTGCCGGTGGACGCATATGCGATGGTCGGCTAGTCTGTCCCTTCCATGGATTTGAGTACGATGCAACTGGCCAATGTGTTGCCACTCCCTTTGCCGAGCCACCCAAGACCGCGAAGTTGAGGGTCTTCAAGATACGGGAGATTAACGACTTAATCTTCGTCTGGTGGGGGATCGAAGGACGCAAACCGCAATGGAACCTCCTTGCAGATTCGCCTGACCAAGTCGGATGGAGCGATTTTAAGATCAGGACAATTCGTTTTCCCGGCCATCCCCAAGAGACAAGGGAGAACTCGGTGGATCTGGCCCACCTGCGCTACGTCCACGGTTACGACAATGTGAACTGCATTGGGCGGGTATCTGTAGATGGACCCTATCTCGAGAGTAGGTTCGACTTTAGGAGGGCAATTAGGATCGCCCAAATAGCAATGATTTACCTTAATTTCTCCGCCTTCACACTTATGTGTGGACTGGGCTACTCGTTTGTGGAGATCCGAGAACACTCCATCGGGATGGATATGCGCCTTTGGGTGCTAACGACACCTGTTGACGGGAGGCTAATTGACCTGTGTCGTAGGTCTCGCAGGTGAGGGAGATTCGCAATCCAAGGCGGAAGGTTGCAGGGTTAGGGTTGCTCCCCGTGGGGATGCGCGCCTCCATAATGAGCAAGTTCATCTCGGCTATGCAATATCAAGACGTGCTTCAAGATGTGGTCATCTGGAGCCGCAAGCAGTACCGGACTCGCCCGCGCCTCTGTCGTTCCGACGGAGAAA
>CAYNJI010000073.1:0-1740 GCA_964397605.1 uncultured Dehalococcoidia bacterium
CCTCTTGAGTATCTGGCCAGCAGCTCCCAATGGGCACAGTGCCTAGAGGCCGCCGCTGCGGGCATAGACGCCACGGACCTATAGCAACGTCTTCAGGATAATTCAGCAGGTCGAATCCCATGTCTAATTAACGGATTCACATAATTGGAGGTTCCGGCGCTGGGAAGAGCGCCATCGCCTTAAATTGCTACCACCGAGTTGTTTCGCACCCTGCTTGTTGAGCAATATGGGTGATGCAGCTAACTGAATCAGATAAGATTCAGCACGTCGGGAATGCTTGAAATTCTCGCGCCCTTCCAGCCTTCGCGATTGCCGTCGGCCTGATCGTCCGGGGCGCGTATGAGTACGGCTGTCATCCCCGCCTGCGCCGCTCCGCTAAGCTCGCCGTCGCTGCCGCCACCAACGTACAGGTAATCATTGGCCCCCACTCCCAGCCTTTCCGTCGCCAATTCGTAGATTCGGGGGTCGGGCTTCACCATGCCAACGTCAAATGAGAGGACGGCAACGTCAAACAAAGGAGCTAGGGGCGTCGAGTCCCACAACCGGGACACCTCTTCAGTGCAATTGCTAATCAGTCCAACCTGGTATCCCCTATCCCTCAAGGCTGCGAGCGTTTCTACCACGCCGGAACGTGGTGATAAACAACTTCGTACATACTCATAGCGATTGTTGACCCCGGCCGCTATGCGATCTTCGCTAGGCTCTACTCCTAATCTTTTGCATATATGCGTTAGCACTGCTTTTGTGGAGGGAAAGACTCCTGCCATTCGTTCGTAGAAAGCATTAGTCCACTCTTCCGCGAACCCTTCTTTATCTACGCCGAGCGCGTCAGCCATCTCGTTTCGCTTTTGAACGTAGACGAGTCGGTTGGCCTCAGGATGCATCAGCTCATCAATCAAGGTGCCGTAGAGGTCGAAGATCACCGCCTTGTATGTCTTCATACCACCCTACCCCGTCTCATGACTCGCGCTCCCGCTGGACGCTCTCCCCTTCCTCCCGCTCCTTGCGCTTGTTCAGGGCCTTGGCGATGTCATGTTTCACGTCGCGAATCAAGAATCCCAGTCCCGTGAGGAAGGACGCCAGCAGCACCACAATGGCGGGGAAAAAGGTGATCATGAAGACGTAAAGCAGTATCCAGCCGATATTCTGAAGGACTTCCATTCAGGCATTCTACTCCCTACTGGTATGAGGGTAAAGAACGCAGTCTGCGACCTTGCGCCCTTCGGAAACCATTCGTCCCGCGCCGCCTTTCTGGAGAATTGACTCTGGCGCCCTGCCTTGCGGCGGCCCTTCCTCCAACCTATAATGGCCCTGGCGTACGGGTTTTCTAACGTATATCTTCATATGGAGTGGTGCAGTTGGATGGGCGATAGATTGGCAGGCAAGGTTGCTATTCTGGCTGGAGGAGCCACGGGCATGGGCAGGGCCACCGCCCTTAGGTTCGCCAAAGAAGGCGCAAAGGTGATGATTGCCGACCGCAACGTCGCCGGTGCGCAGGAGACCATGGCCATGGTTAAAAAGATCACTCCCGACGTGGACATGGTGGCCGTCGACGTTTCCAAATGGGACCAAGTCCAGAACATGGTAGACCGCACCGTCGACCGGTTCGGCAGGGTCGACGTGCTTGTGAACCTGGCCGCTATCCTCATGCTCACGCCGCCCCTGGTGGACATCGAGGAACGCCAGTGGGACCTCATCATGGACACCAATCTCAAGGGGACCTTCTTGACCTGCAAGGCC
>CAYNJI010000073.1:1750-4526 GCA_964397605.1 uncultured Dehalococcoidia bacterium
TCCCCGTCATGCTCAAGCATGGCAGCGGCTCAATCGTCAACATCTCCTCGTCGGCGGGCCTGGATGCTTGGACCCGCTCCCTGCCCTACAACATCAGCAAGGTAGGGGTCATTCACCTGACCTCCGTCATTTCCGGCCAGTACACGTCCCAGGGAATTCGCGTCAACTGCGTAGTGCCCGGCCCGGTGGACACCCCCCAGGCCAGGGGGAGCACCCAGAGCGCACAGACGCTGGAGGAGGCGGCCCTTGAGCACCCCATGGGCCGCATAGGGCGTCCCGAGGAGATAGCCAACGCCATCCTCTTCCTGGCCTCCGACGAAGCCTCTTTCGTCAGCGGCGCCACCTACATTGTCGACGGTGGCTCCCGGCACGCCGGTCGCCGTCTCTAACCACCGGGATTCCACATTGCACAGAAGGAACTTTCATGGATAAGCTGAAGGAGATAGCCAAGAGAGCCGTCGAAGACTACGGGTTCCGGCAGATTGCCCAGTGGAGCCCCGATGATCTAGTAGAGCAGTGGGACCTATCGCCCGACGAGGCCCAGGTGCTGAAAGGCCCCCTGAAAGACGAGATAGACCAACTGCCCGTCCCCGTAGAGCCTACGGACTACCACGCCGTCGAGGGCCGCCTCAACTCCCTCATCCAAAATGCTCTTGGGTAGCCCTCGTCGCAGCCGACGCATTAACTTCGAGGGGGTTTGACCGTGGCCGGTAGATTGCAGAACAAAGTCGCCCTTATCACCGGTGGCGCTTCCGGCATCGGTCGCGCCGCCGCCGTCCGTTTTGCGAAAGAGGGCGCGAAGGTCATGATAGCCGACCGCAACCCCGCCCTCTCCTCCGAAACCCTAGCCCAATTGCTGGAAATCACGCCCCACGCTGCCTCCGTTCCAGTCGACGTTTCCAAAACCGACCAGGTCCAGCGAATGGTGGACGAAACCGCAGCCCGTTTCGGCGGACTGGACATACTGGTCAACGCTGCGGGCGTCCTTCTCCTTACGCCTCCCTTGGCCGAGATCGACGAGCGAGACTGGGACCTGATGATGAACACCAACCTGCGGGGCCTCTTCCTGTGCTGCAAAGCCGCCATTCCCGTCATAGAGCGGGGCGGCGGCGGGGCCATCGTCAACATCTCGTCCATGGCGGGCATTTCCGCCTACGCCCGTTCCCTTCCCTACGCCGTTAGCAAGGCGGGCGTCATTCACCTTACCCTTGGAGCCGCCAGCCAGTACACATCCAGGGGCATCCGCATCAACTGCATCGCCCCAGGCACCGTGGATACTCCCCAGGCCAGGGGCAGCAGCGGGAGCGCGGAAGCCCTGCGGAAGATTACAGAAAGCCACCCCATGGGCCGCATAGGCCGTCCGGAAGACATCGCCGACACTATCCTCTTCCTGGCCTCCGACGAAGCGTCCTACATCAGCGGCGAGACCATCGTTGTCGACGGCGGCTCCCGCACCCTTCCCCCCAACATCTAGCGTTCAGTAATCTTCCACCAGACTGGACAAGATCAAGCCCCTTCATACGAAAGACACAGTAGCGACGTAAAATTGCGCTACTTGTGGGCAGTCTATCTAGATACCATCAATTGAAGGCCGTGGAGACACACGATTGGTTGCGCAGCGTCTATGCTCATATCGCGGTTCGATCCTTCGCAGGCGTCGGAAACTCGTCTATAGGCCGAAAGCTAGCATTTGGAATTTCCAAACTGACTTACCGCAGTAACATGGTCATCAAAGATTCGGCGTGCTTGCTCAAAGAAGTTGTCTGGAACGATTATTCGAGTAGCCTTACTAAGTAATTCCCCGGGCGTAGGTTGAACAAGGGCAAGGGCTTCGTCTATGCGAGGAATTGGTTTACTCGGGTGGGCGCTCCTTCCCCAAAAGTACTCATCGAGTTCAAGTAATAGTTTTTTCTCTTCGTCTTGAAGGCTTCGGCCGCGAGGCGACCCGTTTACATAGTAGTCTGCGGTGATCCGCCATTCGCGTTGCCTGTAATAACCAAGTTCCTGATCGTAGTGATCGTCGTCTGTCGGATAGAACAGAGCTTGCGCGATAGAGGTCACGCCTGTCATCGCGTTGAAAGGCGCTGTTTCAAAGCCAATAAAACGTAGGAGGTCCCTAATCGCCTTCCATGGAACTTGAAACTCTTGAACAATACCTCGTGATTCGTCGCCATTTCTCAAGGTAACCAAGCAATTCTCCGCCATAACGTTTGCTCCGAGACTTCGGAGGTAGGCTGGATCGTTAAACTGGTCGAGCCGATTGAGTCGTTCCAAAGTACCGCGGATCTGATCGAGATGACCTACAACAAACGGGCCGAGCAGGGCCAAATGGTCATGTTCCGATAAGGCTTGGGGCATGTAGATAACAGGTAGCGCTCCAATGCGTCTCAACGCAGTAATCTTAAACTCAAGAGCGAATGGCCCGAAACGGGCTGAATGCTGGCTAAGTTCTTGTTGAGACAACTCGGTGAAGCAAATGCGCCGCTGCACGACTTGAATGGGCGACGGAGTCCCGAGACTGACTGGTGTGTGCCATTCGACGACTTCGGGAGCCAATACCAATCCCAACTTCCTCATTGATTTCAGAATGGCCCAACCGCGGCGGGCTGTTTCCGCGGGTGACTCTTCTTGCCGCGGTCTTGGAAAACTATGATAGAAGAATCTAGACTCATCCTTCACGCGATTGTCCCTTTCTTATCCAAGCTCTCGAAAATTCGGCAGTCAAAGAGTCTAAAGGCAACGCTACCGAGATTATCATAGCAGAGCCTAACCTCGC
>CAYNJI010000073.1:4536-5826 GCA_964397605.1 uncultured Dehalococcoidia bacterium
TACCTGCCCGAAGATCGTTGAGTGCCCATTCGGGGGTCGTCCACGGCGAAGCCCAGCCCCAGCTTGACGCTTTGGCCGGAAAGCGCGTCCTCCCCCTTCTCCTGAACGGCGGCGGCGCTCCTGATTACTCCAGGGCGTATAACTTCCACGCCATCCAGTGTTCCGGCCATGCTCAGCATGGCGTAGAAGCGGGCCAGGTCCCGCGCGGTGCTGATGCCGTTGCCGGCGGGTATCACGGCCTGGTGCGCCGCGGGATGGTTGAAGAGATCCACCATCTCCGGCGTTTCTATCTCCTCCGTCACGTAGAGTTTGGCCACTCTGCCTTCTTCCGATGGCGGCAGGCCCAGGTAGAAGTCTTTCATCCCCAGGGGGTCAGTCACCTCTTCCCGCAGGAATTGGCTAATGGGCCGTCCGTCCACCAGTCGCAGCACTTCGCCCACCACCCAGCCGAAATTCAATGAGTGGTAGGCGATAACTTCGCCGGGCCGGAATCGAAGAGGAGCCTTGGCTACCGCCGCCACACAGGCGTCCCAATCGACCATCTTCTCCGGCGTTAGCTCCGGGGGAGTCTCGGGGAAGCCGCCCGTATGGGTGAGAATGTGCCTCACCGTCACATCTTCCTTGCCACCCTCGCGGAAGGCGGGCCACCGGTCCCCAATCCAGTCCCCCATCTCCAGCTGGCCCCGCTCCCAGAGAATGAGCCAGCAAAATGCGGCTAGGGGCTTGGTCGAGGAAAAGATGACGAAGAGTGTGTCCTCCGTCACCGGCTTGCCAGACTCTACGTCCGCCATGCCGTCATAGAGGTCCAAGACCAACTGCCCGTGTCGATAGACGGCCATGGCAGCGCCGGGGTGCAGGCCCCGTTCTATCTGCTCGTGAAAGAGGGCTTTGACCCTTTCGAGACCTTGGGAATTCATGCCGACGGATTCCGGTGATACTACCATTCCATTCACCCACCCTTGCAAAATTGCGTTGACCCCTAAATCTTCAAACTTCCGTGGGCCAAAGTCAAACGGCAGAACTCGCTCATTAAATGCGCGACAGCGTGGATGTGGGGCCGATGTGGGGGCGGACGGGAGTGAACGAGGTTGTAGGAAGTTTCGGAGGACGGAGACAAGCTGGCAGCGTCGTCCTCCAAGCCGTCCCGGTAACGTCGCCTCTCTAGGGTGTCGCTTCCAACAGCCCCTCTGCCTTGTCAACGAACCGCCCTAATTGTTGGAGATGTTTTCCAATGACATTGGCCGAATACCAATTCTCGTAGAAGTTGGTATGTAAGTGGCTGGCGATACT
>CAYNJI010000074.1:0-5819 GCA_964397605.1 uncultured Dehalococcoidia bacterium
GCCCTGGTGGGAGCAATTGTCATAGCCCGAGAGGACGAGAGGCGGGGTTGATAGACCTGGCCTTCTTCCAGATTGTGAGCGGCGCCCTTTTTGCCATTGGGCTGTACGGCGTGCTGGCCCGCCGCAGCGCCGTGCTTGTGCTCATGTCCATTGAGCTCATGCTCAATGCGGTAAATCTGAACCTGATAACGACGGCGGCCTTCCTGGATCCGACCCGCTTCACGGGACTGATAATCGCCATCTTCGTTATCACCGTGGCGGCGGCGGAGGTGGGCTTGGCGCTGGCAATCGTGCTGCGAATCTTCCGCAACCGGGCCACCGTTAACCTTGACGAAATAGATTTGATGAAAGGGTAGCTTTATTGCTTTTCCGTAGGACTATGGGTAAAGGGGACAAGGGCTAGACCATGCCAACTATGGAGTGGGCCTGGCTCATCCCTGCGCTGAGCTTCATTGCCTTTCCCATAATCGCCATCTTCGGGCGATTCCTGCCCGGCAAGGGTTCCTATCTGGCCATCCTGGCCATTGCCGCCGGCTTCGTTCTGTTCTGGTTCGTGGCCATCGACAGGATAGACCAGGGCGCGACGGGGCTGGACGTTTTCACCCAGAAGTGGTTCCAGGCGGGAAGCACCACCCTGACTTGGGGGATCATAGTAGACCCCTTGACTATAGTGATGCTGGGGTTGGTGACCTTCGTCGCGCTGATGGTCCAGGTGTACTCCATCGGTTACATGAAGGGCGACCCTCGGTACGGCTGGTACTTTGCCCTGCACTCGTTGTTTGCCGCCTCCATGCTTGCGCTGGTGCTGGCGGACAACTTCCTTCTCCTGTACGTGGCCTGGGAGCTGGTAGGCGTCTGCTCCTATCTGCTCATCGGCTTCTGGTACGAGCGGCAGGCGGCCGCAGAGGCGGCGAAGAAAGCCTTCATAACCACTCGCCTTGCCGACGTGGCGCTGCTTGTGGGAATTCTGCTCCTCTTCAAGACCGTGGGCACTTTCAGCATGACGGAGACCTTCCACCAGGCGGAACTGCTGATGGCGGGGCAGGAGAGCCTGCTGACCAGCGGCACGGCAACGGTGGCGGCGCTGCTCCTGTTCGTGGGGGCGATGGGCAAGTCGGCCCAGATACCCTTCCACGTGTGGCTGCCCGACGCCATGGAGGGCCCCACGCCCGTCAGCGCGCTCATCCACGCCGCAACCATGGTTGTAGCCGGGGTGTTCCTGGTGGCCCGGACCTTCACCCTCTTCGAGGCAGCCCCCGACGCTCTGCTGGTGGTGGCCATAATCGGGTTGGTGACCACACTGCTAACGGCAACGATGGCCCTGGCCGCCACGGACTTGAAGCGGATTCTGGCCTACTCCACCGTGAGCCACCTGGGGTTGATGATGCTATCGCTGGGCGCCTTTGGGTATACCGCCGCGATATTCCATCTCATGGCCCACGGGTTCTCCAAGGCGCTGCTGTTCCTGGGCGCCGGCAGCGTGATGCACGGGGCGGACCAGACGGACATACGGAAGATGGGCGGGCTGGCTAAGGTGATGCCACTCACGTCGTTGACCTTCGCCGTGGGAGCATTGTCTTTGGCGGGCATACCCATCTTCGCCGGCTTCTGGAGCAAGGACGAAATCCTGCTGGCCGTGCTGGAGCACCGGCACTGGCTCTTCCTGGCCTTTACCCTGCTGGCGGTCTTCCTAAGCGCTCTATACATGGCGAGGGCATACTTCATCGCCTTCAGGGGCCCGCTCAAGGAAGAAAACAGAAACGCCCACGAGGCGCCAGCGTCAATGGTGCTGCCCATGATGTTGCTGGCAGTAATGGCCGTGGGCTTTGGGTTTATCGTCCTCGAGTGGGGCGGCGGGTTCCAGGGCATCGGGTCGTTCCTGTTCTTCGACAAGGCCCACGGGTTCCAGTTCAACGCGGTGCTGGCCCTTGGCTCCCTGGCTCTGGCCCTCGGCGCTGTGTACCTCGCCTGGGCGTCCTACCTGAAGGGCAAACCCTATCTCTCGTGGCTCAAGGGAATGACGACACCCCTCCCCGCGCTGGCTGAGCGCGGATATTTCTTCGACGACGTCTACCAGTGGACCATCGACCGGGTGGTTCTGGTCTTCTCCGGTTTCATTGGCTTCTTCGACCGGGTGGTGGTCAACGATGCGGGAGTGAACGGCACGGCCAATTCCATAAAGCTCTCCTCCTTTAGACTGCGCCGCCACGTGACGGGCCGTGTCTACAACTACGCCCTGGTTATGGTCCTTGGCGCGGTGGGCTTGGCCGTTGGCTGGTGGGTAATGGTGGTGGGCGGCTAACGACATGGACGATTTCAAAAGCATAGCCCTTCTGTTAACCATCCTGCTGCCCGCCGGAGCGGGTACGCTGCTGGTGTTCATGCCGCGCAATCAGACCATGGCCATCAAGAGCCTTGCGGTCCTGGCCGGTGCGTTGACCCTCGCCCTGACCATCGTCATCTTCGCCATGTACGACTACGGCGAGGGGGGATACCAGTTCGTCAACGCCTGGCGCTGGTTGGACGATCCCATGAACATCGACTTCAGCATCGGCATCGACGGGATCTCCGCGCCGATGGTTCTGCTGACGGGCATCGTCATGTTCGCGGGAGTGCTGATGTCTTGGAACGTATCCCCCCGCTCCAAGGACTTCTTCATCCTGTTCATGTTCCTGGTTGCGGGGGTCTTCGGGGTCTTCGTTGTGCGCGACCTCTTCTTCCTCTTCTTCTTCTACGAGTTGGCCGTGCTGCCCATGTTCCCTCTCATCGGCATTTGGGGAAGCAGCACCGACTTCGGCAACTTCCTTCGCACCAAGGAATACGGGGCCATGAAACTGACCCTGTACCTGGTGGCGGGAAGCGTGCTGGTGTGGATCGGCATTATCGCCCTGTACGTGGCAGCCAGTGAATTCCTGGGCGACAAGGGGTTCGGACAGGCAGGCTTCTCCCTGGAGCTTCTGGACACGCTTTCGGCGGACGGGGCCTTCAGCCGGAACTTCCAGCTGCTATTCTTCCCCTTCTTCATGTTGGGCTTCGGGATACTGGCGGGCCTGTGGCCCTTCCATACCTGGTCTCCCGACGGACACGTGGCGGCTCCGACGGCGGTGAGCATGGTCCACGCCGGGGTGCTGATGAAGCTGGGGGCCTACGGTATCATCCGCGTCGGCATGACGCTGCTGCCGGAGGGCGCAGAGGCTTGGATGCCGGTGCTCATCGGCCTCGGGACGGTGAACGTCATCTACGGCGCAATCTCGGCCCTCTCCCAGAAGGACCTGAAGTACGTTATAGGCTATTCCAGCGTCAGCCACATGGGGTTGGTGCTCATGGGCATTGCCACCCTGAACCCCCTTGGACTGAGCGGCGCCGTGCTCCAGATGTTCTCCCACGGAATCATGACGGCCCTATTCTTCGCCGTCGTCGGCATCATCTACGAGAAGACCCACACCCGGGACATCACGGTCCTGGGCGGGTTGTCCAAGCGGATGGGGTTGACTGTGGCCTTCTTTGCCGTGGCGGGCCTGACCTCCCTGGGACTGCCCGGCCTGAGCGGCTTCGTGGCGGAGGTGCTTATATTCATGGGTGTCTTCCAGGAATACTGGCCCCTGGCCGTTCTCGGCGTGGTGGGCGCGGCGATTACAGCCGTGTATATCCTGCGACTGCTGGCGCGGGCCTTCTACGGCCCCATGGACAAACGTTGGGAGAATCTCAGCGACGGCGGCAGGATAGAGATGAGCGCGGCGGCTATGCTGGTATTCATCCTCATATTCGTTGGCATATGGCCGCTGCCCCTTATGGACGTAATCAACAGTGGCGTTGCTGAACTCTTGAGTAGGTTCCCAGGCGCATGACGGAAAATCTGCATCTACTTCTGCCGGAGTTTCTGCTGGCATCGCTGGCCCTGGTGGTGCTGGGGATTGACCTGTTCCTGCCCGACGGGCGAAAGCACCTGCTGGCCTGGCTCAGCGTGGCCGGTCTGGCGGGTCTGCTGGCCCTTGCGTTGACCATGCTCTGGGGGAAGGACATTTCCCTCTACGGCGGCCTGATGAAGGCAGACGCCTACTCGCTGTTCTTCAAGGCCTTCTTCTACGTGCTGGGCGGCGTGATGATTCTGGCCTCCGTCGACTTCGTGAAGAAACACTTCCGAAGCCCCGGCGAGTTCTACGCCATAATCCTGTTTGCAGTGCTGGCCATGTCCCTCATGGCCGCGTCGGTAGAGCTGCTGACGGCCTATATATCCCTGGAGCTCATGAGCTTCAGCTTCTACATCATGGTCGCCTACGGGAGGAACAACCCCAAGTCCAACGAGGCCGGGGTGAAGTACATTCTCATTGGCGCCTTCTCCTCGGCCATACTGCTCTACGGCGTGAGCCTGCTTTACGGCGCGGTTGGGGTTACCCGGTACGACGAAATATCCGTCGCCCTGACGGGGGCGATGGCAAACGCCGACGCCGTCTCGCCCACCCTCTGGGTAGGGTTGGCGCTGATTCTGGTGGGCTTGGGCTTCAAGGTTGCCGCGGTGCCCTTCCACATGTGGGCGCCGGACACCTACGAAGGCGCGCCCCTGCCGGTAACGGCCTTCCTCTCGGTGGGTTCTAAAGTCGCGGCCTTCGCCCTGCTGCTGCGGCTCTTCGGCGAGGCCTTCATGCCCACCATCGACCAGTGGCAGCTTTTGGTGGCGGGCATGGCTGCGATAACGATGGTGCTGGGCAACGTGGTTGCCATCGCCCAGCGAAACATGAAACGGTTGCTGGCATACTCCAGCATCGGCCACGTGGGGTTCATGCTTCTGGGCATTGCCGCCCTGTCGCACATCGGCGCACAGTCGTTGATTCTGTACATGGTTGGCTACGCCGTGACGAGCATGGCGGTCTTCGTCGGGCTGATAGCCTTCTTCAACGTCACTGGCCGCGACGATATCGCCGACCTGGGCGGGCTGGCAGACAGCCATCCGTTCCTGGCTGCGGCCATTGCCATAGGACTGTTCTCCCTCTCCGGCCTGCCCTTCTTCGCGGGCTTCACCATCAAGTTCTACCTGTTCACCGCCGCTGCCACCCAGGGGCTGTTATGGCTCGCCGGGCTGGCCATGCTGAGCAGCCTGATATCGTTGTACTACTATCTGACGGTGGTGCGGCAGATGTACATCGAGCCTGCGCCGGCGTGGGCCATGGAGGAGGCGGAAGACGAGGACGCCGCCGCCGAAGGGGAGCCGCCGGCGCGCGGTGCCCCCTCTAAGCTGATTGTGACCGTTCTGGCAGCGCTGACCCTGGGTGTCATTTTCGTGGGTATCTACCCCTTCCCGCTGTTGCAGGCCATCAAAGCGGCGACAGGCGCGCTGCTCGCCGCCGGCTAGCTTCCAGCGGTTCCTTTCCCTACGGCCATTACGCAGACTGTTCCGCCTCCATTCCCCTATCGCGCCGTCTCTTCAAACGCCCGCCCCGTCCGCCTCATGTCATCCCGCGTCAGGGGGTGACTCAGAAACAAGCCCATACTGGTCTTGGGAGAGGATTTGCGCGGGATTCGGGGACTGGGTTAAGATACTGCAAACAGAACAGGCGATAGACGGAGATAGCCAGAAGAGGTTTTGTGGATATGATTGAGCAACGATTGGGAAACGTAGAAAATATCCTGGATAGACTTGCCAATATCCAAGGCGATGTCATTGAGATGCTGAAAGGACAGCGTGAGGAAATCCTGGAGATAAGACGGAACAACGATAGGCTTGCAAGTGTCCAACGCGATGTCGTAGAGATGCTGAAAGGACAGCGTGAGGAGATTCTGGAGATAAGACGGAACAACGATAGGCTTGCAAGTGTCCAACG
>CAYNJI010000075.1:0-5772 GCA_964397605.1 uncultured Dehalococcoidia bacterium
TCTTCGTCGCGGGGCCTCCTCAGAATGACATGTAGGGGAAGGGTGAAGAGGGGCACCGCATGCGCGAGGGCACGAGGGGGGCTATTCGTAGCGGAGGGCTTCGGCGGGGTGGATGCGTCCCGCTTGTCGGGCGGGCAGGTAGGTTGTAATCATGGCAAATACGTAGGCGATGCCTATGATGACGCCTATCTGCAACCACGGCATGGAGAATTGAAGGCCCGGTATCTGGTCTTGAATTCCTTCCACCAGGTTGAAGGATAGGATGGCTCCAAGAGCCACCCCGATGCCCACCCCCAGCAGCGATACGAAGGAGGCTTCTACCAGGAAGCTTAACTGAATCATGCTCTGCCGGTAGCCGATGGCCCGCAGCACTCCGACGTGCTGCCGCCGTTCCACCACGGCTCGCAGGCTTATGACGCCCAGGGCGGCCACGCCAACTATCAGGCCCATGCCCATGAAGCCGATTAGCAGGTTGTTGAAGGCGTTGCTTACAGCGATCTCTTCGTCTATGACCTCTTTGAGCGATACCGCCTCTGCCCCGTTCTCCAGGAAGGAGGACTCCAGGGTCCTGGACGCTTCCTTTGCGTCAACCCCTTGGGCCGTTCTGAACCGGTAGGTGGTGACGGGCACGGGGAAAGGCAGCGCCTGGTCGATGCTTTCCTTGGGGACGATTATGCTGCCTTCGTTGTCTGCCACCAGTTTCAGTACGCCGATGACGGTGTAGTTGATCTGGGTGTTGGTCTGAGGTTCCAGAATCTCCACGTCAACGGGTGACATGGTTTTGTCATCGACAGACACACCCTCGACCTTGAAGGAGCTGGTGGAGGCGGCGAACTCCTCCTGGCCGCTGTCGCCAACGGCGAAGTATCCCACCACGGCCAGGTTGGGGTTGTCCCGGAGGGCTTGCCAAACTTCCTCTTTGGTTGGGCCGTAGCCTTCTGCGATCAGATGCAAGTCGTATTCGGTGGCGTCCAGATAATCCGCGTCGGCTGCCTGAAGGGAGAAGCTCTTCCAGCGGGGGCCGTCGTCGCCGGGCTGCCGAGCCGCCACCGGGGCAGTGACGAACCCGCCGACGGCGTCGAAAGTGGAGGGCGGAAGCTCGTTCACGTCGGCCAGCGCACCTTCGATATCGTCAATGGGATTGCTGAGGTTCACCTGCATCTCGACGTCCCAGTGACCCGTTACGGAGTCGGTGTCGGCCAGTGTGTTGCCAAAGGCGTCGGTGATAATGGACATGACGATTAGGGTGAAGATGACGAGGGCGAACATGGCCAGGGTCAGGCCGGTACGGAACTTGGCGCTCATGGGATAGGCGACGGCGAGGACGAGGACGGGGCGCAGCTTGCCGATGCCTGCAGTGAGGAAGGTCAAAGTCTTTAGAAGCAGATCGGCGTTGTACATAAGAGACCAGACGGCCGCAGCTACCATGGCTATGCCGGTAACGAAGAACATTTCGCTGTCGAAATTCAGAGTGCCGGCGATGGGTTCCAGGGTGTCGAAGGGGAGCACCCACCAGGCTAGGGTGAGGACGCCGATGAAGGTGAAGGCCAGCCTGTCGATGAATTCCGGGCGCAAGTTTCCGCGATTGGACCAGCCGGGAATCAGCATGGCCACTCCGATGACGACAAGGGCGGCGGCGGTAAGGATGTCTGGGAGGGAGCCGAGGGCGATGCCGTAGATGAGAAGGACGGCGCCGCCGATCAGGGTCAGAAGTCCGGGGGCCGCAGACAGGTTGGGCCATCTGAAGATGGACAGACGAAGCAGGAGCCCGAAGCCGACGATGACGAAGGTTGCGCCGATGGCGAAGGGAGCGGCTTGATTCCAGGGGCCGGCTCCGCCGAGGATGAGAAGCACGCCCAGCAGGATGGTGAGCCAGCCGCGTAGGAAGTAGGGCCAGGCGAAACGCAGGAGAGCCACGGTGACGTCTGCTATCCAGGGGAGAATGAGCAGCCAAAAGGCGGCGCCGGCCAGGTACCGCATGGCGGAGGCGAACCTTCGGTTGATAAGGTCCTTCAGGGCAGAAAATAGGAATAGGATGGGGCGGGCGGCGGCTTTGACAACGTCCAGAAGGCGGTGGGAGAAGGGCCCCTCACCGCTCGACGTGACGGTTTCCGGCAGACCCCTCACCGCTTCCACGATGTTCATGCGGCTTACGCGATAGGCGGAAACGGCAACGGTGGCGAAGGTGATAATCATGCCGAGGCAGTAGGCCACAACCGCGCTTCGAAGTTCGAAGTGGTAGGCGAAGTGGAACTCATCGCTGGTGCCGCCGAGAATCTGATTTGTTGAAAGGACTATCAGGTATCCGACGCCCAGGCCGATGGTGACGCCCAGGCCCGAAGAGACCAGGTTGTAGGCCGTGCCCTCGAAGATAAACATCTGCACCAGGTGGCTGCGCTTCGCGCCGACGGCCCGGGCCATGCCCATCTCTGTTCGTCGCGCCGCCGCCAGCATCACGAAGATAAGGAACACCAGCAGCACGCCGACGCCTACGGAGAAGAGGCCCAGGAGGATGAATAGGGCGGTTACGCCGCTGGCTGCATCGTCGGAAAGGTCTAGTAGGAAGCGTTTGACTTCGAACACGGACATTTCCGACAGATTGCGGAAGAGGGTGTCGGCGTTTTCCTCCAGGCCGGTGAGGCCGCCGGAGGACAGCGCATTCAGGACCTCTCCGCGCACGTCGTCGTCGGACAGGACGCGAACGAGCTCCTCGGAAACCTCTGGGCGAACAAGCTCTTGCCGGAGAATCCCCATGTCTTCCTTGTGGTCTTCCCGCAGCCCGGCTTCCTGGCCTTCAATGAGCGTCAGGACCTCCGGCTTGTTCAGGAGGAGTTTCAGTTCCTCTACGACTTGGGGGTCTGCGAAAATAACGCTGAGCTTGTTGGTAACGTCATGGCTGAGGTCGACGCCGCTCAAAGCCCCGCCGCGGTTGGAGATGGCAATGGTGTTTATCTGCCCCTCTTTGCCCAAGACTTCCTGGGCGGCTTCCAGGGGCATCAGGATGGTAGTGTCTATGCCGGCGAGTCCGCCGTTTTCTACCACGCCTTCCACCCGAACATCTACGGAGCCTTCCGTCAGGAAGATCCGCAGCACGTCCCCGACTTTGGCGTCCAGATCGTCAACGGCCTCCTCGTTCACCAGCACGCCGCCCGGCGGCAGGGCGTCGAGGGGGAAGGGTTGGCCGGAGAGGAGGGTGAATTGGCCGAACCCTTCGAGGGTGCCGGGGTCCGGAGCGACGATGCGAGCCTGGCCCTCGGAGAGGGAGGCGCGAAGGTTCAGCATGGGAGCGGTTTCGGCAATATAGGGGGTCATGCCGTCGATGGCGTCGAAACCGGCAAGCTGCTCCTGAAGCCAGTCGAACCGGCTGCCGGAGATGTAGACGGGGCCGAAGTCCTCGGCGCCGCGAGCGGGCGTAAGGACTTCGTCGATGGTCCCAAGGCCCTCGATGCTGGCGTTGCGTATGGATGAGCTTATGGTGTCGCCGGTTGCGAAGGAAGCGGCGATGATGACGGCGCTGAGCATGGAACCGACGATAATGAGGGCCGTTTGGGCGGGCCGGCGGGGGATGTTGCGGAGGCCCAGCCTCAGCATGATCCGGTGACGCCAGGCCAGGAAGCCCACGACGACCATAATTCCAATGAAGATGGCCAACAGGATGGCCATCAGCACGTTCGTGGAGAGACCGAAGAGTTCTTGCACTTGAGCTATGCCCGCCGGCTGCCGGGCCTACGGGTGGAGGCGTTGTCCAAGCCGTCGTCGACTATCTGACCGTCACGCATGCGCACGATGCGGTGGGCCATTTCGCCCACTTCCAGGGAGTGGGTTACGAGGACGAAGGTCTGGCGGTTTTTCCGGTTTAGAGAGAGGAGCAGGTCCATGATGTCCTGGGTGGTCTCGCTGTCGAGGTCGCCGGTAGGTTCGTCGGCCCAGATGATGGCAGGATTGTTGACGAGGGCGCGGGCGATGGTGACACGCTGGCGCTGTCCGCCGGAGAGTTCCGCGGGGAGATGCTGGGCCCACTCGACCAGCCCCACCAGGTCCAGCATGTCCAGGGAGCGGCGACGGGCTTCCTGGCTGCTAATGCCCGATACGAGGAGAGGCATCTCCACGTTTTCGACGGAGGTCAGAACGGGGAGCAGGTTGTAGAGCTGGAAGATGAAGCCCATGCGCTGGGCGCGGTAGTCGCTGCGCTCGTCGTCGGGCAGATGGTGAAGCTGCATCTTCTCTACGAATATCTCGCCGGAGTCGGTGTCGTCCAGGCCCGAGAGGCAGTTGAGCAGGGTGGTCTTGCCGCAGCCGCTGGGGCCCATGATGGCCACCATTTCGCCTTCCTGCACGTGGAGGTCAACGCCCCGTAGGGCCTGAACGTGCACACGGCCCGTGCTGTAGGTCTTGAATACCTGGCTTGCGGAGATAATGTAGTCGTTGCCGTTCATTGAAGTGTCATCCTATTTGTGGTTCATAAGGGGCCTGTTTGGACGGCAAAAACATTACCACATATGGGCTACTTTCGTATACACTGCGGGGAGGGTCAAGGGGGAGAAGACGTGCTAAAATTGGGGCGTTGGAGGTTCTGGCTATGATTACGGAACGAGAGACTGGCGTTGAGGAATGCGTGGCGCAGGCTTGGGCGTTTCTAGCGCAGTCGGACGAGGAGTTTGCGTCGGGGGATACAAGGCAGGGTGCGGAAAAGCTGTATGGCGCCGCGTCGCAGGTCGTGATAGCCGCCGCAAAGCAGCGAGGCTGGCAGTATCGATCGCACCGGGCCAACAAGAACACGGTCACGAGGCTGTCCGATGAGTACGGCGACCCGTTCATTGCTGCCGGATTCATAACCGCTGAGAAATTCCACGTTCATTTCTTCCACGAGAACATGGAGGATTACGAGTTGGTTGCCGATCGACCTCTCGTTCATCGCTACGTGGAGCGGATGACGGCCTTGATCAAGGAATACGAGGTGGGGAAATAGTGGGTATGTGGAGATTCTTCAGTTCTCGGTTTTGGTGAAGAGGGGATGGGGATGAATTCCGCCGTTGGTGGGGATGGAAGTGGGCGGCGGGATTTTTCGCAGCCTTCGAAATGACACGTGGGGATGATATGGGGAGAGACATGGCGGAGCATGCTGAACTTTATTTTGATGTTATCGTGGTGGGGGGAGGCAATGCGGCCATGTGCGCTGCTCTCTCTGCCAGGGAGAAGGGCGCGCGGGTCCTGCTCATGGAGAAAGCCACGCCGGAGGATAGGGGCGGCAACTGCCCGTATACCGGCGGGGGCTTCCGATTCACCCACAGCGGGGCGGAAGACCTGAAGCCACTGCTGGCGGACCCATCGTCGTTGGACGGGCTGGAGGGCCGGATAAGCCCCTACACCACGGAGGACTACCGGCGGGAAATGATGGAGAGGACCGCCGGGCGGACGGACCCCGATCTGCTGAACACGCTGATTGCCGAGTCTTATCCCACGGTGTTGTGGATGCGCGGTCAGGGGATTGAGTTCGAGTTGAGCGGGCGAGGACGGCAGGTGATGCCGGGCGTCCGGGTGGGGGCTAGCGGGGTGGGTTCCGGCCCCGGGCTGATCGCCATGCACTATACGGCGGCTCGTCGTCACGGGGTGGAGGTGGTGTATGAAACCAAGATGCTTCGTTTGCTGACGGATGATTCCGGTGGGGTGATTGGGGTATTGGCTGAAGATTCGGAAGGAATCCAGGAGATTCGTGCAGGGAGCGTCGTGCTGGCCTGCGGCGGCTTCGAGGCCAGCAGTGAGATGCGTTCG
>CAYNJI010000076.1:0-3418 GCA_964397605.1 uncultured Dehalococcoidia bacterium
GGTTGCCGTAGTCACAGTAGGAGTAGTCTCGAACGTCGGGGTAGGGCATGCGGGGCCACGGGTCCCGCTGGCCGTCGAAGACGGGCATATACTCGTAGTGCTCTATGTTGGGGGATATCCAGAGGGCCACCCTTGCCCCGCCGGGCCATCGAATAGGAGGACGGTCGATGATGGGGCTGTATTGGACGCGGTGGGGTGGCAAACTCATGGACGGGCGTCTCCTCGGGCGCTGAGGTCATCGGATGTATCGGGAAGCATTATATCGTTGGGGGCGCGCCTTCGCCACAAGCCGAGCAATAAAGCGAGGGCTGAGCTATTTTTTGTTCTTGCCAAAGGGCCATAGGCCCCGAAACCAACCTGTGATCTTCTGGCCCGTGTTCTTGCGGTTGATGCGCTGAGCGTTGCACTGGGCGCAGGTGCAGGCGGGAGGATGATCGTAGTACCAGTTGGGTCTTCCGGAGCCCATGACGATTGCCTCTGGTAAGATTTGAAGCCAAAATATATTCGGTTGTGGTCGGGGCGGTGAGGTTTGAACTCACGACCTCATGGTCCCAAACCATGCGCGCTACCGCTGCGCTACGCCCCGAAAGTGTGGCTGCTATGAGCCGGGAATGATTCATGGCGCCCCTGGGGCGACTCGAACGCCCGCACCTGGCTCCGGAGGCCAGTGCTCTATCCGCTGAGCTACAGGGGCACCGCCAAAGGATAGCATGGGCGCCAATGGGCCACAAGACGATATACTGTTTGAGTTGTCATCGGAGTAATTTTCTCAAAGGGAGGCGCTGATATGTCGGAGTGGGTTGGCGTTGTACTTGCGGCGGGGGAAGGTCGTCGAATGAACTCGAGAATTCCGAAGGTTCTGCACCAGGTGTGCGGCAAACCAATGATTTCTCACGTGGTGGAAGGCCTGAAGCTGGCAGGCGTTGAACGGGTGCTGGTGGTGGTGTCACGTGCCAACGGCGGGAGCATTCGGCAGGTGTTGGGGGATTCCGTTGGGTACGTGGTGCAGTCGCAGTTGTTGGGCACGGGCCACGCAGTTCTACAGTGCGCCGACATCCTAAGGAATCATGACGAAAACGTACTCGTGACCAACGGAGATACTCCCCTCCTACGCTCACAGACGTTCACGGAGTTGATGACACGGCACTCCAAATCGAACGCCGCCTTAACCCTCCTGACGGCACGCGATTCCAAGCAACGAGACTTGGGTAGGGTGCGTCGAGATGATGACGGCAGGGTCTGCGCCGTCGTGGAGGCTGCCGACGCCGGTGGGGTGGACCTGGGCGATGAAGTAAATGCAGGGGTCTATTGCTTTAACGGGTCGTGGCTTTGGGACAACGTGAGCCGGATCCCGCCCAGCACAAACGGCGAATACTATCTGACCTGGCTCGTGGAGGCGGCCGCATCACAAGGGGAAGTGGTAGAGGCTTTGACTCTGTTGGATGGGGAGGAGGCCATGGGCGTCAATGACCGGCTCGGTTTGGCGGCGGCGGAAGTAGCCATGCGACGTCGCATCGTCGAGAGGTGGATGCGCGCGGGCGTTACCGTCATTGACCCCCCCTCGACATTCATTGACGCCGATGCCGAAATCGGGCGGGATTCGGTCATACACCCAAACTCGCATCTGCAGGGCAATACGGCAATCGGCGAAGCGTGTGTAATCGGTCCTGGCGCGATGATTCGCGACTCCAGGATTGGCGAGGGATGTCGCGTGCTGCTTTCGGTTGTGGAGGAGTCCCTTTTGGAGAAGGGTGTAGACGTAGGGCCCTACAGCCACCTCCGGCCCGGTTGCCACGTAGAGGCAGATGTACATATTGGCAACTTCGTCGAGGTCAAGGAGAGCCGCTTGGGTAGAGGCGTGAAATTAGGGCATTTCGGCTACGTGGGCGATGCCGACGTGGGGGCAAACGCTAATCTCGGTGCGGGTCTCGTTACATGTAATTTCGATGGGACGAGGAAGCACCAGACGCAAATCGGCGAAGGAGCTTTCATCGGTTCCGACACCATGCTGGTGGCGCCCGTTTCGGTAGGCAAAGGTGCGGCTACGGGGGCTGGTGCTGTGGTGAACAAAGACGTTCCACCGTATAGACTGGCTGTAGGCGTTCCTGCTAGAATCATAGAGAGGTCTCCCGACAGGTCCGCTGGCGATTCCGTCGCAGATTCCATTGATGGGGACGCCTGCTAGGATGTAAAGACCCTTTTCTTCACGGGAGGCATCAAGGGAAAACAAGCTTGGACGATAGCGGTTTATTATCGGGCCTAGTTCTGGTCGCCGCCCTGCTCGCTTACGCAGGCGTCGGCCTCAGGCGGGGCATGCTCCGGGATGCTGGTACGCCCCGGTGGCTGGAAATGCTACGCGTCGGGACCATCACGGCGGTTGCTGTCTCGGCCACTGCGTTCCTCTTCTCCATTTCATGGATGACATGGCCTTGGGCTTCTCTCCTTGGACTGGCCCTTTGGGCTCTCTTGGCGGCACTGGACGTGCTCTCGGCACACCTGACTTTCAACGGTAGACTGAGATTTCCTGCCTCTCAAAGGGGAAGAAAACTCGCCGGTTTTATGGAGTCGGCGGCTTCAAATCAGGCAGATGATGGGGAAGCCCTTCGGAGTCACGAATTGGAGTTGGTGGTGGGCGCTGAGGCCCACAGCGAGCTGGACGAACGGGAGCGCTCCATGATTCGCTCCATTCTAAAGTTGGATGAGTATAACGCCCGGGATGTGATGGTTCCGAGGATGGACATCGTATCCGTGGACGTGAAGGACGATCTCTCCAGCGTCGTGAACCGGATGTTGGACTCGGGGCACAGCCGGCTGCCGGTCTACCGGGAGACCATAGACGACGTGGTGGGGGTGATCTACTCTCGTCGGTTGATGCCCCTGTTGAACACGGAACAGCCGTGGCCCTCTCTGAAAGAGTTGATGCTTGAACCCTTCTTCGTGCCTGAAACTAAGCGGCTGGCGGAGCTGCTCACGGAGTTCCAGGGCAGGCGGGTACAGTTGGCGTTGGTGGTGGACGAGCACGGCGGCACGGAAGGACTGGTTACTCTGGAGGACCTGCTGGAGGAGATTGTGGGGGAGATTGAGGATGAATTCTCCAAGGAGAAAGGTCCCATCGTCACGACTACTGAGGACGGGGAGTTTATCGTAGACGCGGGGTTGTCGCTCAACGACCTGGAGGAGTTGGTGGACGCTAGGTTCGACGAGGCGGAGGTGGACACAATTGGAGGGATCGTCTACAGCATCTTGGATAAGATGCCCAAGCCAGGAGACGAAGTGGTGTACGAGGGGCTACGTATAAAGGTGCTCACCACCATGGGCCGGCGGCTCCGAAAGCTCCTGCTTGTCGTAGAACCCCAGACCCAGGCATAGAGCCGACGGCCTTCCCGCCAAAAGTAGCTTTGCGGTAGAACCCCAAGGA
>CAYNJI010000076.1:3428-4818 GCA_964397605.1 uncultured Dehalococcoidia bacterium
GGACGCCGGCCTTGAAGACAGCCCTTATCTTGGAGAGGGCGCCAATATCCACCAACGGGTTGCCTTCCACCACCAGGACGTCGGCTTCCTTGCTCGGCTCCAAAGTTCCCACCAGGTGGTCCATGCCGATGGACTTGGCGGCTTCGCTGGTGCCGGACAGTATGGCCTTCATGTTGTTCAGGCCGATGTCCGTCATCTCTGCAACCTCCCGCTGGAACAGCCCCATCGCGTAGTTGCTCCAGCCGGAGTCGGAGCCGGAGACCAACTTGGCCCCAATGTCCACCAGTTTCCGGCAGCTATCCAGCCGCCATTCGATCCTGCGCTTGGTGGTCTCCAGCAAGGCGGCTTCTTCGTGGTTTAGGCCGCTCTCCCGTTCCTTTGCCTCAAGAATCCAGAGGGTTGCCGTGCCCACGTGTAGGGTCGGGTTGACCCATGCGCCCGCCTCCGCGATTCGTTCGCCCACCCGTGGATCGTAAGTGTAGGAGCCGTCTGCATTGAAGAACGTGCAGTGGATGAGCATGTCTGCCCCCGCGTCCAGGGAATTTATGATGCCCTGGGTGGAGGAACAGTGGGCGCCCACCAGCTTGCCGAAGAGGTGGCTTTCGTAGGTGATGGCCTTGAGTTCGTCCAGTCCGTAGGAAGGACGGGTGGGGTAGGAGGTTCTGGTGCCGCCTCCCGTAGTCATTACCTTTATGAAGTCCACCCCGTCTTTCAGGAGCTGGCGGACGGACTTACGGACGCCTTCCACACCGTCGGCCTCTTCCCCCATTACCCAGCAATGCCCGCCGGTAACGGTGATGGGCCGGCCGCTGATGACCATGCGGGGGCCAGGAATGAAACCGCGCTCTATACCCTGCTTGAGGTATATGGTGGTCAGGTTCTTTCCGCCGTTATCCCGGGCGGTGGTGACGCCGGTTTCAAGGTGCTTGCGGGCATTCCAGGCGGAGCGGAGAACCAGCATTTCGTCGGGTTCGTCGCAGCCTTCCTCTACTGCGGTGCCGTCGCCAGGCAGATTGGTGTGGGTGTGAACGTCCACAAGGCCGGGCAGAATCGTCCCGTTGGGAAAGTCGAGGGTCTCAGGCTGAGGGCCGTCCCTTCTAGGCAAGTCTTTCTGGGGACCTACCCACGAAATCCGGGAACCCTCCAGCACTATAGCCCCCTTGTCGATTGGCGCGTCTCCCTGTCCGTCTATGAGCAGGTTGGCGGTGATGACTTTCGTGTTATTCATGCCTTGTCACTTTCCCTTCAGGATGGTTATTAGATACGGCAATTTCGGTTGCTAACTCCCGCAAATGCTTTTGGCATGATACGCCAAACCGCCGCTCCCGTCTACACAGGAGCCGCGGTTTACGTTGTTCCTACCTGATGCTAGCGGCGGTTACAGTACGGT
>CAYNJI010000076.1:4831-5758 GCA_964397605.1 uncultured Dehalococcoidia bacterium
CCATCTTCTGGTTTCTTGCAGGCTAGATGTCCTTCTTGTATGCGCAAGATGGCTCGGACCAGAACTCCGAGCAGCCCCAGAACTGACCGTATCTACCGTTCATCACCAGTAGTCGGCCTTTGTGACAACGGGGACACTTCTTAACTAGTGTACCGAGTTGCCTCAAATTGCCATCCTGCTCGAGTAGCTCGGTAACGAACGTCGAGGGCCGGTCTGGATTGGTGATAAGGTAGGCGCCGATGCGTGCGCGAGTCATCGCCACGTAGAAGAGTCGGCGTTCCTCTGCAAACGGGTACGGTTTTTCTGAGTCTGGAGGCAACGCGAGCTTAAGCAGCGAATTGTCCTCGATTCGCGAAGGGAAACCCCAGCGGCCGTCCTTGAGGTCGAGCACGACCACGTAATCTGCTTCGCGGCCCTTTGCGCTGTGGACTGTGCTGAATTCCTCCCAGGGCTTCTTGCCCCGGAGCGGCTTCTTACTCGAATTGTAGCGTCCCAGCACCAAGAGGGTGTGGCCGCTGCCTCGTTGAAATGCCTCAATGTCCTCCCGGGTGCGCTGGAGACCTTTGGCGGGATCGCCGGCTGCAACGACGGTGATTCCCCTGTCTTCGGCGTCGCTGGCGGATGTCAACGCCCGTTGAGTCTGTTCCGTGTTGCGTCGCGCGAAGGCGGACGAGGGACGGAGAATGCCATCGCCAAAACGGAATGTTTGACTCAGCGTTCGGGTTTCTACATGGCCCAGGTAGTTGCCGCAGTTCCGTAGGAGACCTACGTCGCTCCCCGCGAAGCGGTTGATTGACTGCCAGTCGTCGCCCACGAGGAAGTACGCCGTGTCGTCGCGCCTCAGCGTCTGGAGTAGCTTCATTCGCCCCGCGGATATGTCCTGAAACTCGTCGACCAGCACGTACCGGTAGGGCGTTTCCCACCTGC
>CAYNJI010000077.1:0-380 GCA_964397605.1 uncultured Dehalococcoidia bacterium
GAATGGGGGGATGGGTCCCCGCATCCACGAGGACAAAGGAGGGTGCGCCCCCATCCCCCGTCTTCACGAGGGCAGGCTCTAACCTTCCCTCCTCATGGGGGTAGGAAAAATGGGGAGGGTAAAGGGACTGGTTTTGACTCGTTTTGATAATCGACTAGGTATCAATTTGTGCCTGAGATGATTCGTTTCAGGCGTGGGACTCGTTTCAAAAAAGTAGGGCAAACGAGTGGGTTTTGCTGCGAGGGAGAGGCGAGGAGGGAGTGGGTCCCCGCATTCGCGGGGACATGGGAGGGAGGTGGTGGAAAGAGTTTTTCATGGAGGTGAGGGTATCAGGGGAGGGGGAGTTTCGGCAATGGTGGGATGGCAGGGTGTTGGGGGAG
>CAYNJI010000077.1:390-5738 GCA_964397605.1 uncultured Dehalococcoidia bacterium
GTACAAGACACTTCGCCGGGCCCGGAGATTGTGAGGTTATTCCAAGAAATCGCGATTTTGAACTCAATTTAGGTTTAGAAACCGTCGCAAGTTGAGACCTTCTGGTATTTCTTCACTAGCTTTTTATATGGCGACTTCACAGCAGGAAGATAGCCTAATGGTACACTTTGGCTCACCCTAGGAGCGTAACCGGCTCAGGGTGGGGGAACTTGAATGAAAATTACCTGGACTATACAGGCGTGTCTATTGTTGACTATCTTGGTAATTATGGCCTGCGGAGATGGCGAGCAGACGCAAATGACTGCTGAGGCATTGAAGTGGGGCTACGACGGGCCGGGCGCGCCGGAGAACTGGGCTTCACTATCTGAAGAATATGCACTTTGTGCTGAGGGCAAACAGCAGTCTCCGGTCAATATTGACGGATATCGAGAGGTGGATGCCAAGCCAATCTTGTTTTCTTACAGCAGCGACGCGAGAACCGTGCGGAACGATGGGTATTTCGTCCACGTTGAATTCGCGGCAGGCAACACGTTGAGCTTGGGTCAACGTATCTATAATCTCAAGTCGACGCACTTTCATTCACCCTCGGAACATCAGATAGACGGCGTGAGTTTTGCGGCGGAGATGCATCTTGTCCATGCGGATGCCGATGACCGCTTGATAGTAGTGGGGCTGTTGTTTAGATTGGGCGAACCCAGCCCCATCGTGCAGGTGGTTCTCGATGCCGCTCCGGCTCCGGGTAATGGCGTAAGAGACGGGATCGCAGTCAATGCTAGCGGTCTTGTGCCGGACCAACTTGGCTATTACCAGTACGATGGTTCCAAAACGACGCCTCCGTGCTATGAACCGGTTGGCTGGTACGTGATGCGCGAGTCGAAGAATATTTCGCAGGAGCAGGTAGACAGGCTGCTGAGATTGAGCGGCGGCCACAACAATCGTCCTGTCCAACCCGTGGGCAGCCGCATTATAGCAATCGGTGGTGCGCCTTAGGATAGGAAATATCCATTCGCCTGTGAGATGGTAAACCAAGGTCCGACAGTATCGAACCCGCACGCGGGCTTGTCCATATCTCCGGGCACCCCAGGATGATTCCAACCTTGGGACTCAACCTATTCCGCCTCCAATCAGAAGCGTTCCTCTTTCTTACTTGAGGCGATCTCTTATCGCTTAACGCTTGGAGGTGTTGGACCTCACCTTGACGCTGTCCAAAGCCACATGGCCAAGGGAGGGTGGACGATGCCATCCGCTGGAACAGGCGATGCTGGCTCGTGTAGCGGAGCGGCCAGGGAACGGAGGCCAATGATGGGGGTGCGGGATGACTGGGGAGGGCGCCCACAGGAATGCGTCCGCAGTTTAGCTGGAGGTTTGACGGGGGTGGTTGAGATGTGGCGAAATTCGTGTATAATGTCATGGACGCGTCGAGGGATGCGCCTATACTGGCATTGTGGCCAAAATTGAGGATTAACCCTGTGGAATTAGCGGACAAGACCCTAAACTGTGTGGACTGTGGAACCCCCTTTACCTTCACTGTTGGAGAGCAAGAATTTTTTACGTCGAGAGGCTTCACGAACGAGCCTAAGCGATGCGCCACCTGCCGCTCGTCGCGGCGAGCCCAGCGCGGAGACGGCGGCGGCGGTGGTGGCGGCGGCGGCTACCAGCGGGAGCGGTACGAAGCCATTTGCGCTGAATGTGGAGTGGAGACGACAGTCCCCTTCCAGCCACGGGGCATTCGTCCTGTTTACTGTCAGGACTGCTTTAGCCGCCAGCGCTCCGCCGGCTACTAAAATTTCCTTTCGATAGCTTTTGCGTCGTTGGACGCACCTGCCTTGGTGTAGGTGCGTCTGGCGGAACCCGGCCCGACTAGCTATGTTGGGAGGGTGATGCGGGCATTCGTGTGGATTTGGAGTCTGTCCCCAAGGGTGGCTTGGGAAGGCTCTGTAGGCGTCCGAGGAGATTCTTCGCTCCGCGCGCTTCGTTACAGAATGGCGCGTGGGGGTGGAGGGCGAGGGTAGTATTTGGCCTTCTTCCTGTGAGGGATGGGGTCACTTGAGCTTTTCGTTTTTGTATCTGCCTTTGGGGTATAATTGAAGACGCCTTGAAGATTCTTGAACCCACCGCAAGCCCTATTCTCACCAGAGAAGACGCATGAAATATAGGAATCTAAGGGACTTTATTGCCTTCCTGGAGAGTAAGGGGGAGCTCCGGCGCATCGCGACGCCTGTCACCTGGGATCTAGAGATTACGGAGATCTGCGACCGGGTGACGAAGAGCGGCGGGCCGGCGCTCCTGTTCGAAAACGTGGAAGGGTACGACGTTCCGGTGCTGATCAATATGTATGGCTCGGAGCGTCGGATGGCGTGGGCGCTGGGCGCTGAGAATCTGAACGACCTGGCCGATAGGGTTCGGGGACTGCTGGGCCTGGTGGAGGGGCCGCCAAAGGGCGTGATGGAGAAGGTTCGGGCCCTGGGGCAGTTGATGAAGATGGCTTCGGTACGGCCGAAGATCGTCCGCAGCGCGCCTTGTCAGGAGGTGGTGTTGGAGGGGGACGAGGTTGACGTGACCCGTTTCCCAATTCTGAAGTGCTGGCCGGAAGACGGCGGACGGTATATTACGCTGCCCCTGGTCATCACGAAGGACCCTGTGACTGGTGTCCGGAACGTGGGGACTTATCGGATGCAGGTCTTCGACGAGCGTACCTGTGGGATGCACTGGCAGACGCAGAAGGACGGGCGGGCGCACTATAGAGTTTCGGGAGAGCGAGGAAGCCCTCGGGTGGACGTGGCGGTGGCACTGGGGGGTGATCCGGCTACTATCTGGTCGGGGACGGCGCCCCTTCCTCCCAACGTGGACGAGATGATGGCGGCGGGGTTCATTCGCGGGGAGGCGGTGGAGATGGTGCGGGCTAAGACTGTGGACCTGGAGGTGCCAGCCCAAGCCGAGATTGTATTGGAGGGCTACGTGACGCCGGGGGACGAGCGAACGGAGGGGCCTTTCGGAGACCATACGGGGTACTATTCCCTGGCGGACACATACCCGGTATTTCACATAACGTGCATAACACACCGTCGGGACCCGATATACCCCACCACTATTGTGGGAAGGCCGCCCATGGAGGACTACTACATGGGCAAGGTCACGGAGCGGTTCTTCCTGCCCATCATACAGTTGGTGCTGCCGGAAGTGGTGGACATGAACATGCCGGCGGAGGGGGTGTTCCACAACCTGGTGATCGTTTCGGTGAAGAAGGATTACCCCGGGCAGGCGCGGAAGGTTGTGTATGGGCTATGGGGGATGGGGTTGATGTCTCTGGCCAAGGCGATCATCGTCGTGGACGACAACGTAAACGTTCACGACGTGTCGGAGGTTGCGTGGCGGGTGACGAATAATCTTGACGCGGAGCGGGACATATTCTTTGCTTCGGGGCCGGTGGACGACCTGGACCACGCATCGACGTCGCCAAAGTTCGGGAGCAAAGTGGGGATAGACGCCACGACCAAGGGGCCGGAAGAGGGCTACCATCGGGAGTGGCCGCCGGACATCGTCATGAGCGACGAGATAAAGGAATTGGTGGACGCCAAGTGGGAGAGCTACGGGATATGAGTCGGAGGGGCTAAGATGAACGCTGCGGCGGTTCTTCCTCATAAGCTCCGGCTGGTTCTGGCGTCGATCCGGTTCGAACACAGCCTGTTCGCTCTGCCATTCGCTTACATCGGGATGTTTCTTGCCGCCGACGGGTTGCCCACGCTGGGGCAGTTTCTATGGATAACGGTGGCGATGGTGGGGGCGCGGACGGTGGCCATGACAGCCAACCGAATGGTGCACGCCAAGGAGGATGCGGCGAACCCGCGCACGAGCGGGAGGCACCTGCCCCAGGGACTGCTGAAGCGGCGCGACATGGCGCTGATGATGCTGGTTTCCATGGGGGTGTTCGTCTTTGCCGCATCGCAGCTGAACACGCTGGCACTTGTGCTTTCGCCGGTGGTGTTGGCGGTGCTGTTCCTATATACGTATGCCAAGTATTTCACCTGGGGCAGCCACTTGATTTTGGGGTGGGCCGACGCCATCGCGCCCGTTGGGGCGTGGGTGGGGGTGACGGGAACGTTGGAGCCTCAGGCGGTGCTGCTGGCCGGGGCGGTGGCCTTCTGGGTGGGGGGATTCGACATAATCTACGCCTGCATGGACTATGACTTCGACGGAAAGTATGGAATCCATTCCATACCCCGACGGTTTGGCATCAGAGGGGCGCTGTGGTGCGCGCGGCTAATGCACGTTGTAACGTCGGGATCGCTGCTGGCGCTGGGGATATGGATGGAGTTGGGCGTGTTCTACTTCGTGGGATGGGGAATTGCGTCGGCGATGTTGGTCTACCAGAACTCTTTGGTCAAGCCGACGGACCTGTCTAAAGTCCCTGTCGCGGCGCTCAAGTTCAACAGCTACGTGGGGCTGATTCTATTGCTGGCTACGTCATTGGCGGTGTTCACGTGAATCCGGTGGTGGTGGGAATATCGGGGGCTAGCGGGTCGGTCATCGCCCAACAGGTGGTGGAAGCGCTGCTGACGCGGGAGGTGCCGACGGCGCTGGTGTGCTCGAACGCGGCCAAGATGGTGTGGCAGGAGGAGATGCCGGAACCCTTCGGCAGCTATCTTTCGGCGTGGCGGGAGAGCCCGTTCTTTACGTCCTACGGGATTAACGAGATGAATGCGCCCATCGCCAGCGGCACGTACCCCACAGCCGGAATGGTGATTGTGCCGTGCAGCATGGCCAGCGTGGCATCGATGGCCAACGGCATGGCCAACCACCCGTTGCTGCGAGCGGAGGACGTTTGCTTGAAGGAGCGGCGGAACCTGGTAATCGTACCGAGGGAGACGCCGCTTCACGCCATACACCTGGAGAACATGGCGAATCTAGCACGTATGGGAGTGCTGGTGATGCCGCCGGAGCCGCCCTTTTACCTGAAGCCCACCAGAATAGATGAGGTGGTGGACTACTTCGTGGAGCGGATTCTGGTGTCGCTGGACGTAGAGCCTGGACTTTCTCAACGGCACGTGTACCGGGGCGCATCGGACCGGGGACTGGGCTACTGACGATGGTGGGACTTCGGGGCCAGGAGAAGCGGAAGTACGTGGCTGCCATGTTTTCGCGGATATCGGGCCCGTATGACCTGATGAACGGGTTGATGACCTTCGGGATGGCCAGTCGTTGGCGAAGAAAGGCGGCGAAGCGGGCCTTGGAGGGGCTGAAGGGGCCGGTGTTGGACGTGGCCACGGGAACTGGCGACCTGGCGCTGGAACTGGAGAGGGCGGCTGGGGCGGAGGAGGTAATCGGCATGGACTTGCTGCAGCCGATGG
>CAYNJI010000078.1:0-5714 GCA_964397605.1 uncultured Dehalococcoidia bacterium
GCTCTCCGGTGTCTTCAGAGGTCGGTAGTGTCTATCGCTACTGCCGTGGGTGTCAGTCCGTTTTGGGGTCCACGAAGGGGGCGGGCTATCCGAGCTTGTACGCCCGTATGACGGCCTTGAGCGCGAGCCCGGCCAGACCAGTGCCGATGCCTCCGGCGAGTGCGATAGGGCAGGCAACGTAGGCGAATACCGCCGTGTAGCGGAGCCCCGTGAGCACTATGCCGTCGTAGGAGTCGCGAAACACCAGCCAACCGGGTAGCCAACCACACAGCAACAGCAACCCCATCATGACACCGAAGGTCACTAGGAAGATGCCAGTCCTAACCAAAGTGCGGCTAAGCTGCTGCATGTTGGCCCCGCGTTATGTGTGGGAACTCGTGTCCATAACGGTTCTAGTTTACCACGCTTGAGACACTACCTACTTGTGCTTGCGCGGATTCCAACTGCCGTCGTGGGCGTTCAGGTGGCAGGGACGACAGACCACAATGGTCTTGCGCCGTCGCGCCGCCATGACCTGTACCCACTTGGGCTTTTCCCGTCGGCCTTTCACGTTCAGGTCGCGAAGCGCGCGGATGTGGTGGACTTCAACACCCACCGTGGAGCCGCACATCTCGCATTCGTCCGCTAGGAGCCGTTCAATTTCTCCTGCAAGCCCTCTTCAGGAGTGGGCGTGGAGATGGTCGTCGGCGTTGGTGTGGCGGAGGGCGTTGGAGTAGGTGGGGGCGGAGGGACAGCTGTTGGTGTCGGCGTTGTACTGATGGCGCTGTCGCCAGGTCTGGCCTGCATTGTTCCTTCTGGGGTTCCATCGTCATCGCTGCCGCAGGCAGCTGCGCCCACAAGGACGAGGAGGGCCAGAAGGAGAAGAGGAGATTTCAGCATCACCGCGTCACCTTGATTGGTACATGGCTTATTCGGCCAGGATGTCTAGGAGACGGGCGGGCGCTTGTCTATCCAGGGGCGGGCCTTTTCGAAGGCGGCGGAGGCGGCGATGACGGTCTCTTCGTCGTACATCCTGCCCACTATTTGGAGGCCGACAGGGAGGCCGTTGGAGGCGAAGCCGGCGGGGATGCTGGCGGCGGGGTGGCCGACGACGTTGATGGGGTAGGTGAAGGGGTGGAAGCTGAAGAACTTGTGAGGGTAGGAGGGCTTGCCGGCTATCTGTTCAGGGAACTGGCCTACGGGGACGCCGGGTACGGCGAGGGTGGGGGAAACGATGAGATCGAATTGCTCGAAGACGTCGGCTACCTGAGCTTTGAGTTGGTCTCGCCTGCCGAGGGCGCTGGAGTAGTCGGCGACGGTTACTTTTGATCCCATATCCAGAAATTCTCTTGCGTAGTGGGTCATCATGTGGCCGTGGGTGTGACGCATGTAACCGTAGCTGAGGAAGGCGGCGGACTCGTAGATGGGGCCAAAGGCACGGTATGGGTCGTCCATCTTGAGTTTGGCATCGCCGATATGGGCTCCGAGAACCTGGAAGACCCTAGCAGCGTCGGAGGTGATTTTGAGGACTTCGTCTTCGACGGACGCGAAGCCGTAGTTGGGGCTCCACGCAATGCGGAGTCCCTTGACGCCGCGTTTGAGGGCGGCGAGGAAGTCGGGCGTTTTGTGGCGGAGGGAGTTGGGGTCGCGGGAATCGTGGCCGGCGAGGACCTGCAGGAGCAGGGCTGAGTCCCGGACGGTGCGACTCAAGGGCCCCTGCTGTCCGAACAAGTTGGGCGAGGGAGGGCCTTGGACGCCGGAGTAGCCGGAGACGCGGCCTTGGGTGGGCTTGATGCCGTAGATGCCGCATAGGCTGGCGGGGATGCGAATGGAGCCGCCGCCGTCGCCTCCGGTGGCGAAAGGACAAAGGAAGGCGGCGGTGGCCGCCGCTGCGCCGCCACTGGAACCGCCAGGGGTGTAGTCGGGGTTCCAGGGGTTACGGCCGTGGTCGCCGAGACGATTTTCGCACATGCCGACGAGGGCGAACTCGGAGGTATTGGTCTTTCCAAGGATGATGGCGCCCGCATCTTTCACCCGTTCGATGACGGCGGCGTCCTTTTGGGGTATGCGGTCTTTGAACAGGAGGGAGCCGGTGGTAGTGGGGATGCCCTTGGTCATCTGGGTGTCTTTGACGGAGATGGGGAGGCCGTGGAGAGGGCCGAGGTCGTCGCCTCTCATTATGGCGTCCTCGGCGGCTTTGGCGGCGGCGAGGGCCTGCTCGTAGGTGACGAGGAGGTAGGAGTTGAGCTGCGGGTCCAGTCGATCGATACGTTCGAGGAAGAGTTTGGTGAGTTCTACGGGAGAAACCTGCTTGGATGAGATGAGTTGGACCAGGTTGGTGGCGGAGGAGTAGGCGAGTTCTTGGTTAGGCATGGCGTAGGGGCTCCTGTAGAAGGGTGTGGGAGCTGTAGGTGGAAGGTTCTTTCATTCGAGGAGCTTTAGGAGGGTGACTACGGCGGCGGAACCGGCAACGATGAGACCTGCCATGCGGAGCATTATGCGGTTCTCTAATTCCGCGAAACGGGTGTTCATTGCACCCCTAAGTTCGGCAATGTCCGCCTTCAATTCTGATTTTACGTCGGCAAGGTCGGCTTTGGTGACCAAGTGTTCGTAGACACCCTTTAGTCGGCTGACCCGTTCGCCCAAGTCTTGAGTGGATGTCGTCATGGGACTCCTCAGCGGGATAGCCCTAATATACAGGATTTGGTGGGGGTATGCCATGTGAGCGGCTGGCGGCTAGCGCACTATATGGCCGTTGAGTATACTGGCAAGAGGATGGGCATATTACTTTGGTGCAGGAGGCTACTATGAAAACAGGCAATGGAGGTCTTGGAGTGTTCTTGGAGAGGGCGAAATCACTGCACCGTGGGACGCCTCTCATAGACGGCCACAACGACTTACCCTGGCAATATCGGATGCGGGCGCAGAGGGCGATTTCCAAGATTGACATTGGCGAGCGGCAGGAAGAGCTTGGGCTTCATACGGACATTCCACGTCTGAGGGAGGGGGGCGTTGGAGGGCAGTTCTGGTCTGTATACGTGGACACCGGTTTGATGGGTGCGGATGCGGTTCAGGCGACAATGGAGCAGATAGACGTGGTTTACAACATGATTCGCGCCTATCCGAGCACCTTTGGGCTGGCCCTTTCTGCGGATGGGGTGGAGGAGGCTTTCAGAAGCGGGAAAGTAGCGTCGCTCATAGGCATGGAGGGCGGTCATTCTATCGGTGGTTCCATTGGGGCGCTCAGGATGTTCTACAGGCTTGGCGCCCGATACATGACGTTGACACACAATAAGAACGTGCCGTGGGCGGACTCCTGCACTGACGCACCTTCGGCTTACGGTCTGACGGAATTCGGCCGAGAGGTGGTGCGAGAGATGAACCGGCTGGGGATGATGGTGGATTTGTCCCACGTATCGGCGGAGACTATGCACGATGCCCTGGACACTTCAGGGACGCCGGTGATTTTCAGCCATTCTTCAGCGAGGGCTGTTGCGTCGCATCCAAGGAACGTGCCTGACGACGTGTTGTCGAGGATGCCGCAGAACGGTGGGGTGGTGATGGTGACGTTTGTGTCGGGGTTTATTTCGGAGAGGGTGTTCGCGTATGAGAAGGCTTTGGAGGTAGAGCGGCTGCGGTTGCAGCTGGAGGATATGGAGGGCGACGGCGAGTCGGTTATGGCGGGGTTGTCGCGGTGGAGGGAGGAGAATCCGAAGCCGCAGGCTACCCTCTCTGACGTGGCTGACCACATAGACCACGTGAGGGAGGTAGCGGGGATTGACCACGTGGGAATCGGGGGAGATTTCGACGGGACGACATCGTTGCCGGAGGGGTTGGAGGACGTGTCCAAGTATCACCTTTTGACGGCGGAGTTGATTCGACGGGAGTACCAGGATGATGAGATACGGAAGATACTTGGGGAAAACGTGCTGCGGGTGATGCGGGAGGTGGAGTCGGCTTCGGAGGGCATCGAGCGCGGGCCCTCGGAGGCGTTGTTAGAGAAGGGAGGTTAGGAATGATGGCCGGATCTATCTCGATGGTCACTATAGAGGAAATACGAGAGGCGGCGGATTATCTGAAAGGCCAGATTCACCGTACGCCGATGATGGGGTCAGCGTATCTGAGCGAGCGGGTGGGGGCGCGGGTGGTGCTGAAGCTGGAGTTATTCCAGAAGACGGGGTCCTTCAAGGTGCGGGGAGTGCTGAACAAGCTGAATGCGTTGTCCGATGAGGAAAAAGCAAGAGGGGTCATATCCCTTTCGGCGGGCAACCACGCCCAATCTTTAGCGTATGGGGCGACGCAGCAGGGGATTGCTTCACTGATAGTGATGCCGGCGGGGGCGAGTCGGACGAAAATCGCAGCCACCGAGGGTTATGGCGGCAAGGTGCATCTGGCGGAGGGAGACCTGCAGGAGGCGACGGATGCGGTCCAAAGGGAAGGCGGCCAGACGATGGTGCATTCCTTCGACGACCTGAAGATCATTGCCGGCGCGGGAACGGTGGGGCTGGAGATATTGGAGGATGAGCCGGAGGTGGACGTGGTGGTGGCGGGTATTGGTGGTGGTGGGCTGATTTCCGGCGTTGCGGCTGCAATGAAGACGGAAAAGCCGTCGGTTAGGGTGGTGGGAGTTGAGCCTGAGGGAGCGGACGGCATGAGCCGCAGCCTGAAGTCCGGACGACCGGAGACGCTAGACAAGCGGGATACGGTGGCGGACGGGTTGGCGGCTCCCTTTGCCGGAGAGTATACGCTGGCGCACGTACAGCAGTTTGTGGACGAGGTGGTCAGGGTTTCGGACAGGGAGATCTTGGACGCAATGGTGGTGTTGATGGAGAGGTGCAAGTTGGTGGCAGAGCCTGCGGCAGCGGCGTGCGTGGCGGCCCTCTTGTCCGGGAAGGTGTCGGTCCCACCCGGGAGCACTGTGGCGTGCATCATCAGCGGGGGCAACGTAGGAGTGAGTGAGCTTAGGGGCCTGCTGTCGCAGGTCGAATAAGGGAGCCTGGGCGCATTCGTAGTTGGTGCGTGGCTGGCCGTTAAAAAGATCTGAAGGGACTGGCCATGGGTCACGAAGCTGAAGCACTGCTCTCCATTGGCCTTTTGGTCGTAGTGGCCAAGGTTGCGGAAGGTGTTTTCCGTCGATTCGGATTGAGCTCGATAATCGCCTACGCGGCGACGGGCGTTTTGTTCCGGACCCGTGTTGGGAGTGGTGGAGGTGACTAACGAGCTAAGCGTACTGCTGGGCATTGGTATCTTCGTATTCTTCTTTCTGATAGGGTCTGGACGAAATAGATATTTCGGCCTTCGTGGCTTCCATGCAGGGGCGCTTCTTTGTAGCAGCGATAATCTCGTTGACGATAGCGCTCTTGGGGGCGCTGGCGGTAACGACGGACCTCATCTTCGACTTCAACCTGGGTTTGAGCTTTACGGCGGCGTTGGCGCTGTCGGGAGTGCTGGCGCTTTCCAGCCTGGGACTGGTGGCCAAGGTTACGGAAGGTGTTTTCCGTCGATTCGGATTGAGCTCGATAATCGCCTACGCGGCGACGGGCGTTTTGTTCCGGACCCGTGTTGGGAGTGGTGGAGGTGACTAACGAGCTAAGCGTACTGCTGGGCATTGGTATCTTCGTATTCTTCTTTCTGATAGGGTCTGGACGAAATAGATATTTCGGCCTTCGTGGCTTCCATGCAGGGGCGCTTCTTTGTAGCAGCGATAATCTCGTTGACGATAGCGCTCTTGGGGG
>CAYNJI010000079.1:0-5664 GCA_964397605.1 uncultured Dehalococcoidia bacterium
GCCCACCATTATAGCTTACAAGAGATGGGAAGATGGTCAACAAACCAAAGCCAGAGAGGAAGAGTTCGGTCATTCGAGCACTGGTTGAGAGATCGTCGATTCGATCAACGGAGAGAATGACGGGAGTGCATCGGGGCACTACCCACCATTCTGGTCGGACTGACCATTTGGTATTTAATAAATATGGTAAAATAGCGCTATCATACTCGGAAGGCGATGTAGGAAGCTCTCTGCGTAGAAGGAAGTGTACCGTGCGACTCTTATCTTTGATGCCGATTGTCTTGCTGGGTCTGCTGGCGATTGTTGCGTCGGTGGCCATGGCTTGCGGAGGAGACGGGGACGACGATCCCTTTGTGATAGGAGTAATGGAATCGGTCACGGGTCCAGGCCAGACCTACGGAAACGTAGCCGTTCAAGCCAAGCAGATGGCCGTTGACGAGATTAACGCGGCGGGCGGCATCAACGGGCGGATGCTGGAGATCATCGTTGAGGACTCGAAATGCGCCGCCCAAGATGCGATCACTGCTTACAGAAAGCTGACCGATGTGGACGGGGTCAAGATCATCCTCGGCACATCCTGCAGCGGAGCGATGCTGGGCGCCGCTCCCCTGGCCGAGGAAGACGGAGTGATTATGTTCTCCGGCCTGGCCACCAACCCGGACATCGCCGACGCCGGGGACTACATATTCCGGACCTCGCTGAGCGACCTCCAGTTGGGCATCGACACCGGCAACGTCATGTGGGCGGACGGCATCCGTAGGCTGGCCACCATCACCGAGGCGACCGACTACGCCGAGGGTGTCAGGCGGACGACTGTCGAGCAGTTCCAGAAGCTGGGCGGCGAATTGGTCGCGGAGGAACGCTACGCTTCAGACGTCACCGACTTCAGGAGCCAACTGACCAAACTGCTCAATGAGAACCCGGATGCGCTCCACATAGCAGCCCAGTCCGAATCCTCCGGCGGCACGATTGTCAAGCAGGTTCGGGAGTTAGGCTACGATGGGCCGATGTACTCAGAAATAGTCCCTGTCGGGGCGACCGCATTGGAGATCGCCGGCGACGCCGCCACCGGCCTCAAGGCCATCGGGCCCGACCTCGACCCGTCGAACACCAAGGCCCAGGAAGTCCTTGCCAACTTCCGGGAACGCTACGACTACGTCACCCTGGCCTGGTATCTGGGATCGGCCTACGATGACGTGTACATCGCCGCCGAGTGCCTGAAGCAGACCGACGACGACCAGGACGCGGACGGTTTCAGGGACTGTATGTACGACATCACCTGGAGCGGGACCATAGGGGACAACTACAGCTTCGACGACAGGGGCGAGGTTGTCGGCCTATCCAACGTCGTTGTCGAGGTGCTGCCTCTGGCCGAGAGGAACGAGGAGAACCAGGGTTACAAGGTGTTGGGACCCGCGCCGACCCAGTAGAATCGAGGGATAGCCGATGGGCCGGCTCTTCCGGCCCATCGGCGTATTCCAAAACCTTCCGGTTGAAATGCCTTTGGGGGTCCGCTTGATTGTACGCAGCGCCGGTTCGGGCAGGTTCCTGGCCGTCGCACTGGCAACGATGGTGGCGGCCTACGTCGTCTGGAAGATAACCCAGTCCCCTGAGCAAGCCACCCAGTTCGCCTTCAACGGGCTGTCCGTGGGAGCGATTTACGCTCTGCTTGCCATAGGGTTCACGCTGGTGTACAGCACCGTCTGGTTCTTCGACCTGTACTACGGCGCTGCCGCTGCTATAGGCGCCTACGGCGTCTTCTACCTGAGGTCTCACGACACCTTGGGTGGCCAGTACGAGGTTAACGAAATCTACGTCAACGTGTTGTTCGCCGCGACGGCGGCCGGAGTGGCGGTTTGGGCCTTCAACGTCGTCCTGCCATCCCGCCTCCGGGAGCGCTTCAAGTCGGCGGTGCGTCCGGCCATGGGAGCACTGGCGGTGGGGGTAGGGGTCTACACGGGTTTCGTGCTCTCTTACCCAAGTGAATTGAACCTATTGCTCGCCCCCGCGATTGGCGTGGTTACGGCGATTGTTGTGGTCTGGGCGCAGCGCCAAGGCTTTCCGCGCATATCCACAGGCAGCCGCTTACGGGCGTTCCTGGCTGTTGGCGGGATTGGGGCGGCTGTACTTGGAGGGTACTGCGGGTTCCTGGTGGCCAACGCTCCCGGGTCTCAGCTCTACTTGAGTTGGGGAGTATCCTGTATGCTGGCAGGTACCGTCGGCCTCGCCCTTTACCGGGGCATGTACGTGTACATGCGGGCGCGGGCGCGGTCACCCCTTATCATGTTGGTGGCGTCCCTGGGCATCCTGCTGGCGATGACCGCCGCAATCACGATTGTATTCCAGACCGCCGCACGTCCTCTGCCGGAGGCGTTCGGGAACGACCCCTGGACCGTCGGAGGAGCCAACATCAAGGGGTTCAACGTCTTCACCATAGGAGTGGCCCTGGCCGGCTTTGTGGCGTTGTTGCTGGTCCTCAAGATGACGGCGTTCGGAAAGGCGGTGCGGGCCATCGGCGACGATGAGGAGGTGTCGAAGGTGGTGGGGATAAACACCACCATGATAATCGCCGCTGTGTTCTTCATAGGCGCCGTATATGCGGCGATGGCCGGAATTCTAACCGGTCACGACACGGCCATACAGCCAAGGATGGGCCTGCTGCTGTTGCTGAAGGGCTGGATAGCCTCGGTAGTGGGAGGCATCGGGAACCTCTACGGCGCCATCGTCGGCGGATTCACTCTGGGAATGATAGAGCAGTTCGGCATCTGGGACCTGGCGGGTGAATGGAAGGACGTCATCGCCTTTATCGTGCTTATACTGTTCTTGTCGTTCTGGCCCAAGGGCCTGGTGCCAAGGAAGTGACGGCATCGCTATGAACATATTCATCGATCTTATCCGGCTCCGGTGAGGCTATAGTGATTCCGACGGCATTGGGAGAGTTGGTGTGCTGACCAGGCTTCGGGGCGGCCCTCAGGAGCTTCTGACGTCCGTAAGGGGCAACATAGCGCTCTGGGCGAACCTGCTCATCATCTCGTGGGCCATTGCGTTTATGTTGTGGCAGGGGGTCGGATTCGCCATAGCCCTGGGAACCGTGTTCGGCATTTGGGCGATACTGGCGGTCAGTCTGAACCTGGTGGTGGGCTTCACGGGGCTGCTGTCGGTGGGGCATATCGGTTTCTTCGGCATTGGCGCCTACACTACAGCAATTCTCACCTCGGAGGCCTCATACGACCAACTGCGCACCGGGGCCATACCCACATTCGATTGGCCGTTCTTCGCAGCTCTGCCCGTTGGTGTAGTCCTGGCGGGCTTGGTAGCCGTTGTGGTGGGTGTTGTGTTCAACCGGTTCAGGGACGACATCTTCGTCCTCGTCTCCTTTGGCTTTGCCATAATCAGCTTCAACGTCTTCCTGAATTGGCGGGACCTTACCCGGGGCGCATTCGGGATCCACGAGGTGCCCCGTCCGGTGATAGGCGGGTGGACATTCGACGGAGAGCTGGAATTCCTGATACTAGTGCTGGTGTTCCTGGCGGTCATAGTTCTCATCTCTTGGTCCATAGTTACCTCGTCGTTCGGGAGGGTGCTCACCGCCATACGGGAGGACGAGCAGGCCATTGGGGTGTTTGGCTACCAGGCGACCCACTACAAGCTGGCCGTATGGACCATCTCAGCCATGATGGCGGGCCTGGCTGGAGGGCTTTTCGGCGGCTGGACCAGCTTCGTGGACCCCAACTCCTTCATTCTGTTGGAGTCCATGCTGCTGCTTGCCATAGTGATACTCGGCGGCCTGGCCACGATATGGGGCGCGCTCCTGGGAGCAATGGCTTTCGTGCTGCTGGAAGAGGGCATGCGCTTTATCCCCTTCCTGCCCACCGAGCACATTGGCCAAGCTCGGCTGGTCATCCTGGGCATTCTGCTGGCGCTGCTTATGCTGTTCAGGCCCCAGGGCCTTGTTGGGAGGTACAAGCTATGAGCGAAGGACCTGTCCAATCGGGTGAGCCGTTCGCCCTGGAGACCGTTGACATCTCCAAGCACTTCGGCGCTGTTCGAGCGGTGGATGAGCTTACAGTGTCAATTCCCAAGAAGGGAATGACCAGCATAGTCGGACCCAACGGCTCCGGGAAGTCCACGCTGATAAATCTGCTCACTGGTACACTGCCCTTGGATGGCGGAATGGTGATTATCGAAGGAGCCGTCCTCAAAGAGGTGAAAGCCCATGAAAACCCCGTTCATGGCATCACCCGTACGTTTCAGGAGGTGCGGCTCTTCGACCAGATGACCGTGTGGAACAACGTCATGGTGGTCCTGACCAAGCGCAGGCTCTTTCCTGCTCTGTTCGAACGGACAAAGCCCGCGTACCGTGAGAAGACTGCGGCCGTCCTGGAGGACGTGGGACTGTGGGAAAAGCGGAACGACCTCGCCATGAACCTGTCCTACGGACAGCGGAAACTGCTGGGCATCGGACGCGCCATGGCGATGGGCGTAAGGACCATGATGTTCGACGAGCCCTTCGCGGGACTCTTCCCCCAGATGCTAGAGAAGATGAAGGGCTTGATGATCCAGATGCGGGAGGACGGGAACACCATAATACTCATCTCCCATAACATGGACATAGTCCGGGAGTTGCCCGACCACCTGATTGTGTTGGACAGCGGCAGGCTCCTTGCACAGGGGGACGTGCACGAGGTCTTGGGCCGCCCAGAGGTCATAGAAGCCTATCTGGGCGTCTAGCCCAAGGGCCAAGAATCATCATTGTGAGACACAAGAATGGACACACAGGAAGAACCGACCCTACAACAGAATCTCGACAACTCTGCTTCTAACACCGACGCCCAACCCGCCGACGGCGGGATGCTGCTTGAGTTGTCGGGCATATCCGTCCACTATGGCGTCGTCACGGCCCTGGACGACGTGTCTCTGGGGGTCCGCAAGGGAGAGGTGGTGGCGGTGATGGGTCCCAATGGGGCCGGAAAGTCCACTGTTCTCAAAGCCGTGATGGGATTGGCCCCTGTAGTTGCCGGGGAGGTCTACTGGCGCAACCGGTTGTTGGCGTCCGCCACCCACGAGATAGTGAAAGAGGGCATCTCCTTCGTGCCTCAGGGCAGGCGTGTCTTCACCCACCTCACCATCCAGGAAAACCTGGAAACGGGCTGCCTGTACCTGAACGACAAGGCGGAAAAAGAGCGGCGGATGGACTCGGTCATGGAGCTGTTCCCGGTCCTGCAGGACAAGAGGCGCGACCTGGCCAGCGCCATGTCAGGCGGGCAGCAACAGATGCTCGCCCTGGGCCGCGGACTCATGGCCGATCCCGAGGCGCTGCTGCTGGACGAGCCCACGCTGGGCCTGGCTCCCATCATAGTCAAAGAGGTGTTCGAAAAAGTCGCCGAGATAAGCGAACGGCTGAACACCACCATAATAGTGGTGGTGCACAACATCAAGGGGGTCTTGAACATCGTGGACCGGGCCTACGTGCTGGACAAGGGCCGCGTCGCGTTCCACGGAGACCCCCAATCCGTCAGGGAGACCGACATCTTGACCCAAGTATTCCTGGGCCGGACCGACAGGGAAGAATGATCCGGGACCCGCGTCAGGTTCCTGTCCCCTTGGTCCCCACCTGAGAAGAATCGAACCGTTCATCGGGCCTGGTGATACGTTCGGGTACGC
>CAYNJI010000080.1:0-5539 GCA_964397605.1 uncultured Dehalococcoidia bacterium
AACCCTATGGATGATGGCGGGCGGTACAGTATTTAGTCGCCGATACTCAGCAATCCTCCGCCCACGCGGCCCACTTTAACTCCGCCGTTTACATATAGTGAGAGCGGTTCGATTTTCGACCGCGCAGATTTGCATTCTGCGAGCCCGTCGATAACTGTAGACGGAGCTGATTGGGTTGACCGCAGTGCGGTCCCCGGGGCCATGGACGGTGGTGTCCTTGAGGAGCCCGAGGCGCCGGTGCCTGATGTGGCCTGGCTGGAGGGTGCTGACCTAAAGCTTTAGGCCGCAGACGACTCCCTGCCGGACGAGGTGAAGGAGTGGCTCCTGCTGGTTACGGCCGGCGTGCGGGTGCTGGAGGAGCGTTACGAGTCTCTCGACGTGGACGTGGGTTCTGCGCGGGAGCGGCAACGCGTCTCCGGTGTTCCGGCCGGTCCGTCCCGATGAGGGTGGACCGGTCCCTGAGGGTGGTCAGACCTGACGGCAGGGGCCGCCGTCTCAAAGCGGCGGCCACGTTATAGAGCTGAGCGTAAGGGGCGCCCATTGGGCGCCCCTCTGCTGTGTTCAATTCCCCGCCGATGGCAGCTTGTCTTATTCTGGTTTTACCCTCCATTCGGCGCGGCGGGCCAACTTGGCCGCCCCCTGTCGGTGGATCATTACATTCGTTGCGGCGTTTGGGGGTAGGGCTATGTCGGCGTGCCATTTGTGTTCTGCTTGGGGGCTCCTGAATGCTTCGAGGCCTACATTCTGGATGGATGAGACACTGATTAGTGCCCATCCATGAAACCTCCTGCCCTCCCCTCGACGGGTTGCGGTGATGTGCCCCTGTTTCACTGCGTCGTCCGGGGTCATTTTGCCAAATCGGTCTACTGATAGCTCCTGCTCGTTCTCCTGTGTAAAGGTGGAGGCTGGGAAGTCTCCTCTGCGCCATTGCTTCGCGTCGTCCCCGCTGGTCACTGCTCTGGCCAGCGTCTCCTGCAATGCTACCGGCGGTACTGGCGAGGTAGCGGATTCAGTCCCGCAAGCCATTAATCTGCCGGCAACCCTAATTCACGGAGTTCCCTCAATAGGTTCGAATCGGGTAGCGAGTTTGGATCATCATAGTCGAAATGCCAGTCGGTACCCTCTTTCTCTCCCGAGCAACACATGGTTCCGTCGGTGTTCAGCGCGATAAGTGCGCCGTCTGGCTTCTTCCCTCTGGTATCTATGGCGATTGCACCGTCAGGCATCAGATATACGATGTACTCTCTGGGTGCTTTCTGGTGGAGGCTGGTCAAAATATCTTGAGCCTTGATGACGATTCGGTCTGGAGGCGTGATACGGTTCTCCTCTTGTGCCGAAACCAATGCTTCTCCCAAATCTTGCAGGCTTCTTTGAAGACCTACGAATTGTGTTTCATGGTCAATCGGAGCATAGAGGCGAACTTGGTCCCCCTCTACTCTGGAGTTTTTTTCCTCTTCTTTGATCCAGTCAGCAACTCGTTCCCCAATCACCATAGAGGTGAAATCACGGGCGGCTCGCACAGGCTTTGGCATGATGGATACATCAGCTACTCGGAGGTTGTCTATTCCGAATAAGCGCCCGCGCTGGTCTACAACAGCCATCCGGTCATTGTGAGGTCCCATCTTGCAGGTACCTGTCGGGTGCTGGCCTGCCATCGCGGTTGATAGTATCCATTGGTCTAGTTCATGGTCTGACGCCACTTGGTGAGGGGCGGGCGAAACAACCTCGTCGATGATGTGACTTAGGGAAGAATGGGAGAGCATTTGCACACACAGGCGGATCGCATCACGCATTTGTTCGCGGTCCAGCGGATCGGCAAGAAGGTTATATGTGAAAAGGGGCGGGTCTCCTGGGCTGTCCGATGCCGGCCTGATTTCTCCGTTGCTGTTGGATTGTTCAAGTGAACAGTTGAAGATCATTTGTCCATCGACTTGGAGACTAGCTGCCCAGGTCGTGTGAGGTGGCGCCGTCATCATTTGTACTTCACTAGGCAAAGTACTAGGAGGGAACGTGTAACCAATTACCGCCTGACCCGATGAACCGCCTATGGTCGGAAGAAAACCTGGCTTAGTTCTGGCCTGTACGGCACAGATTGGTTGGTGAATCGGGAATTGGCCTATGCCGGGCAGGTCTCTGACGACCTTCAGATTCATTTCCTCCAAGTAAGCTGCTGGGCCGATGCCTGATAACATTAGTACTTGGGCCGAATCCAGTGCTCCGGCGCAGAGCACTACCTGTTCCCCCGAGACTGTAAACTTTTCCCCACCGCTCATTACCTCTACACCGCTTGCGCGATCCCCGTCGAACAGGATCCTCTGAACCGGTGCGTTTGGCCGCATCGTGAAGTTCAGCCTGTGGCGAGATTCGTCGATAGAGGCTTGCGTAGCTGTCTTCCAGATGTCGGCTTCACTGGTTATGGTAAAAGCATCCGAAGCTCTGGTGATAGAGTGGGAGTCTTGTGTGAAGACGTGGTAACCCGAGGCCGTTGCCGCGTCGTGTAGGGCTTGCTGCCAAGGTTGCCAATCCTCGGGGTTCTGGCGGCCCAGTGGCGAATGGCGGCCGAAATCGTAAGTGCTGCCCGTTGCATCAATAACGGCATCCACTTTTTTCAAGAATGGCAATACATTCGCATAGGACCATTCTTCATTCCCGGATACGGCCCAGTTCTCGTAGTCCTCAGGGATGCCACTCAGGAATACCTGTCCTGCGATCATGGTGTTTCGGGCTATAGTTTCGTCCCCCTGTACCGTCACCTCGCCGTGGGGGGTCGATTTGATAATGTTGATTTGGGTTCGGTTGCGGCTAATATCCGGTTTTGGAGGCCAGTGTTGGTTCTCTCGCGAGAAGTTCGCGGGACCCCGTCCAGCCTGAGACTTGTCCGGGCCGGCTTCCAGCAGCAACACGGATCGGTTCCGGTCTTCGGAAAGCCGGGCGGCTAGGGTACCTCCGCCTGAACCGGCTCCTATAACGATTACGTCGTATTTCATTGTTTCCTCCGATCTCATCGTCATTCCGCTATCTCTTTCGTTTATGGCATGGGGCTCATCCTGCACCTCTTGCTGTTTGTCTCGTCGGCTTTTGCCGTTTTCTAGCAGAAATGAAACAGGCCCGCTCAGGCGTGTCCTTGAACTCATGCTGTTCAAGGTGCAGCGCCGTTGCAGGCTGGTTACTTCTTATTGGTTTTCGTGGCACGGGTTAGCTCAACCCGTGGTGGCAATGTTTGGGACGGCGGTGTGAACGCCCGTCGGCAACTAGGCTAAACACCTCTCTCCTTTGACTACTGTGCCGGTGCTGTTTGCCCGTGTCTTTGCTTGGAGCCTGATTACGGCAGTATAGTGGTAGTGCTGCCTGACGTCCATTTGCGGAGGATCATAGTTTAAGCTTAGGGGGTGCCCCGCCTGAGTTCTGGCGTCAGATCTAGGGAGTTTCTGTTCGGATCTTAAAGGGGCACTGTCTGGCTGTGGCTGCCCGTTCTGGTGGGCACCGGGTACCGGATGGTTGCTGCTCCCGGTCCGATCAGGACTTCCTTGATGAAAGTGTGCAGGAATTCTCTGGTCCCGGCTGCGTTGCTCTCCCTGAGGTAGGTGGAGAGCTCAGCCGCGTATCTGCGGATGCGCTCTCGGCGGCGTATTCTGAGGCGTTCGCCAGTTCCCTGGCTTCCTGGGCTTCCGCCTCGAGTACGATCTCGGCCTCGGCGATTTCCCTCACGCGTTTCGCGGCATCGGAATAGGTCGTTGTCTCGTGTTCGACGGCTTCAAGGATGGTGCCCTTCTGCCGGTTGAAGTCCGAAAGCTCCTGCTGGGCAGCCTGTGCCCGTTCCCTTCCGCGTCCCGCCTCACTATCCGCGTCCCTTCTGACGAGCGCGACTATCTCTTGGAGGTTTTCCTCCGTGAGGAGGTTATCCAGCAGTCTGCCCACCACCAGCCGGTCCAGAGTGTCGGCCTCGACCGGCTGGACAGTACATGCTTCAGGCTCATGGACCACCAAGGTGGGGCAGATGTATTTGGCCGGGTTGTCGCCCGACTCCGGAATCGCGTTTAACACGTTGCCGCAGGCCTGTCACTTGACCAGGCCGCTGAGGACATGATGCGCAACGGATTGGGTCATGGTCGTTTCTTGACGCTCCCCGTGCTGCGTCGAGGCGTCTTGCCCGACAGTATACAGCATCTCTTTTATCCGATACGTTTGTCCAGTGCCAGTGGTTTCGGTCTGTTGGCCTACTCGTCATCCTCAGTCTGATCTTTGGTCTCGTCGAGCAAAGAATCTGCTGACTGTTTCACGGTGGCCCTGGGGTGTTCCGGCAAGCTGACTTGGCTCATTTCTGGCTCGAAGCTGTCGGGCACGGCCCGGTAGACTGGGCTGCCGGTTTCGAGGATGTCCAGACAGGCGGGCCAACTTGTGTCCACCTCGGCCCTCAGGATGGCGAAGGCGCCGTCGTCGGCTTCCAAGCGGGTGACGTGGCCCAGGACCTTGGCCGTTGCGACGTAGTCCGGGCTGTGGCTCCAGACAGTGACGTGGTCGCCTGTTTTTAGCCGGTTCTCGTCCGGCGTGCCGGCCAGGGTAATGGTGGCTCCGTTGGGGGTGCGTTGGCCGACGAAGCCCACGGGCATGATCGGGGGTGTTGTCATATCTTTCCCCTGTTTTGGAATAGGCAAAGGGCAGGTTGAACACCTGCCCTTGAATTGAATGAATGCGTGAACCGCCTGTCTCTACGATCCCCGAGCTAGCGGATGAGGGTTTAATCAGATAGGTTCAGTCCACCCTGGTTTTGCACAATAAATGTTTTTTATTCCGCATTTGTTGTGCAGGTCTGTTTTTTATTCGCGTGGATTTCTTGGGCCTTCGTCTTGGCGTTGTGGGCTATTTTATGCGGGGCTGATCCGCCGGGCATCCCGAGCTGCTGCGGGGAAAAGCATAGGGGCGAGCTGTTGGAGGCCCGCCCCCTGTGGTCCCCTTTCGGGGAATCTGCGGGTCGGCGTTCTGACCAAGGTTCTAGGCCTTTTCTATCCCTCTACACCTGGGCCAGGTTGACAGCCAGGTTGTAGGATAACCAGCCGTCCCCGGTTCGGAGCGCCTGCGGCTTGGCGGTCTGGGCGTCCCGCATGATGCCGAACCCGTTGTCGAACGGTTCGAAGTCCACTATGCGGTCATACCTGACCCGGAATTTCCTCTTGGGCCCTGAGAAGTAGATGTGCTTCGTCGCGAAGCCCTGGAGTCCGGTGTCGGATTGGACGGTCTCGTCCCAGTCGACCTGCCTGCTTCGGAATACTCCCGGCCGGTAGTAGGCGCCCTGGGCAATCCTGATGCTGAGCCCGTGGGATTAGCCGCGTTTTTCCCTCCGGGTGACGATCTCCAGGTAGTTGACGTCCCGCATGACCCAGACGAGGGTCTCCGACTACATCAGGTTGAACGGGACCCGGGCGGTGATGTTCTGCTGCTGGGGCACGGTTGCCTTCGGCGATGTCCCGGATGACCGCGGCCTTTACTGGACTCCCCACTAAATTAAAATGTCACGCCGTGACCGCTGGGGCGGACTCAC
>CAYNJI010000081.1:0-5516 GCA_964397605.1 uncultured Dehalococcoidia bacterium
AATCTCCTCAGCAAGTCTGTAGGAGCGCACCAGGGGCGTATTGCCTTCCCCCAGGGTTATCATGGGCGTGTCATCGCCGATGGGTAGATACTCCCTGTACTTCTCAAGAACTCCCCAACTCATAACGCCCGGCCTTTAAACCGGCAACTCCTCCAACCTGATCATATTACTAACTTCTTTTACCACATCCAGTCCCTCAAGCAAAGCCAAAGAGCGCTGTACCGCCGCTTCCCTGGCGGGATGGGTGGTGATGACAATCTCCGCGGTCCCGGTCAGCGCGTCAGCGTCCTTCTGGATTATGGACGCGATGCTGATGTCTTGGTCACCCAGGACTCGCGTAATCTGGCTCAGAACGCCCGCCCGGTCAGGTACGTTCAAGCGGAAGTAGTAGCGGGTTTCCACTTCCGCCATCTCCTTCACGGGAAGGGCTGCATCGTCGGGGACCCTCTTTAACGGCCGACCGCCGGCGACCATCATCCTGCCGACGTGCACCATATCTCCCAAAACGGCGCTGGTGGTAGGGTCCGCCCCTGCGCCCAAACCATGGAAGAATGCTCGTCCCATCGGCTCGCCTGCCACCTCCACAGCGTTGAATACGCCCCCAACCTTGGCCAGAAGATGCCCTTCCGGTATCAACGCCGGATGTACCCGGACCTCGACGCCTGACCGCTGCGCCTTGGCTATTGCCAGCAGCTTGATGGCGTAGCCCAATTCACGAGCGTACCGAAAGTCCTTGGCGGAAAGGCCGGCGATTCCCTGCCGAAACACCTGGCGGGGGTCTACCCTCGTGTGAAAGGCCAGGGAGGCCAGAATGGCCAGCTTGTAGGCGGCGTCCAAGCCCGAAACGTCCTTGGAGGGGTCCGCCTCGGCATAGCCCAGCTGCTGGGCGCGACCCAGGGCATCCTCGGCGCCCATTCCTTCGTCCGCCATACTAGTCAGGATGAAGTTTGTCGTTCCGTTAATGATGGCATGGATGGAGCTTATGTCGTTTCCCAGCAGGTCTTCCGTCAGGGAGCCTACTATGGGTATTGCCCCCCCAACGGCACCTTCGAATCGGAGATTCAGACCCCGCTCATCGGCCAAGTCCAGCAGGGCCGATCCCTGCTGCGACATGAGGTCCTTGTTGGCTGTGACCACGTGCTTGCCCTGGAGCAGGGCCCTGCGGACGTACTCCCCCGCCGGCTCCTCGCCGCCCATTAGTTCCACGACGATTTGAATATGGGGGTCTTCCAGGATCCGGGCCGCGTTCGTCGTCAGTACACTGGGAAACAGATTAAGATAGCGGGGCTTCGTCGGATCTTTAACCAGCGCCCTGACTAGTCGGATGGGACCGCCAATGGCCTTGGCGAGGGCAACCCGTCTACGTCGAAGCGCCTGGGCTACGCCGCCGCCCACAACCCCCAAGCCCAAGAGTCCTACGCCAATGGATTGGGGAGGGTTCAACTCCCTTCGTTCTCCTGAGTGACTCCCCTCTTTTGCTCGGCCGTCTGACGCAACTGTTCCGCTGCCCAAGCGTAGATCTTGCTGTCGTACTTCACCCTCACCCAACCCTCGCCGGTACCCACCTCGAACCTATCCTCCAGCCAGGTTTGGAGGGCTATGTCCTTGAGTCTTTCAGTCCATTTAGGCTCCACTTCCCGCACCTCCGGCCCATCCGCCACCTTCATGAAGTACATGTAGCCACTGCTCTCCCAAGGATCGCTGATTTCGCCGATTTCCAGAGGCTCTAACTCATCGTCGCCGAAGAGATGCGGGTCCAGCCTTGGGAAGGCGCCTTTGGGAAGCCAACCTACATAGCCGTTGGATTCGGTATATCTAGGGTCGAACGCAGGGCTGTATTCGTAGGCCACCGCCTCGAATTCCTCCTCTTCGAGGCGCTCGACGATGGCGCCCAAGTCCTGCCATTTGGCAGGCTCGCCAAGGGCAGGGTCGGGTCGGACGGGTGTGCGGAGCCAGTAGACCTCCAGATGCTCCTCCTCCGCAGGCAAGTTGGCTCCAATGGCCTCCCTCATGTCGTAGAAGTAGAGTTGCTCCTCTATCAGCCGACGAAAATCGGCTTCAGAGATTCGATTGAAGTTCAGGTATTTTTCATACTGCTCTTTGTATTCCCGCTCTTGCTGGTCCTCAGTGACATTCTCGCCAGGCGCAGGAGGGGGAGTGAATATGACGCGTATGGTCTCGTCTAAGTCTCCCTCCGTAATATCCACGTCAAACTCAGGCGCGGCCTGCTTCAGGAGCTCCATCTGTACCCAACCGAGAGTGAAGGGACCGGAAGTGATTTCAATGTCCGGATTGTATAAAACGCGGAGGATAGAGGTTAAATCCACGAAGGAGCCGGGGTTCCAGCTTTGAGTGGCCTGTATCATCCTCACGCGCTTCACCAGGTCCCCCTGGCTGAACCGGGCGTCGTTTACGACGGCGGCCTCCACGTTCGGAGGTTTGTAAAGCTGGGTATACCAGTAGGCGACCGCAACGCCGGCAATGGCCAGAAGGCCGAAGCCGAGGAAGATGAAAGCTACACGCTTCTTCGCCAGGCTGCTCTGTTCCCGGACACGCCTTATCCGCCTATCGTCGGACTCCGGGGGTCCGCCACGCCTGCCGGCCCGAGGGGGGCGGCCTCCCCGTTGGGATGATGCCATCTACGCAACCCCTTGAGGCCGCCCGCAAGGAGCCGGCGGCCGGGTGATGCTTGAAATACGCTGCGGCGGCAAGAAAGGTTTTCTAGGCCATCAGGCGGCCGTGGTCGGGGCTGAGGGGCAGGAGCGCAACGATGCGCGCCCGCTTAATGGCTCGAGAAAGGGCCCGCTGATGCCGGGCGCAGTTGCCCGTCTTGCGGCGGGGATCAATCTTGAACCTGTCGGAGAGATATCTCCTCAACCGGCCCACGTCCTTGTAGTCGACATCCTGAACCTTGTCCACGCAGAAGGCGCAGACCTTTCGCCTGGGAATGTAACGGCGTCTTGGCCTTCCGCCTGGTCTTCCGCCTGGTCTAAAGGGGGGTCTTGTCATCTGTTAAACGTCTCCTCGATATAAGCCGCCTTGTATGTTAGAAGGGCAAATCGTCCGGGTCCACGCCTCCGCCAGAATCGTTCCGCGCCCGATCGCCCGTGTAACCACCGCCGCCGTCTGCATCTCGCACAGACAGGAACACAACCTCGGTCGCGTTGATTTCGCTCGTTGTCCGCTCATCGCCGTCTCGCCCCGTCCATCGGCTCGTGCTGAAGCGGCCCTCCACGTATACCGGGCTTCCCTTAGTGAGATATTGGTTCGCAACCTCCGCCAGGCGACCCCAGGCTGAAACTCGGAACCATTCCGTCTCGTCTTTGTCCTCTCCGCCCCGAGTGCGATAGCTGCGATTTGACGCCACGCTAAAACTAGTCACCGGGTCTCCATTGGTGGTATACCGCATCTCCGGGTCACCGCCCAGATTCCCGATTATCGTTATCTTACTAAGACCGCGTACCATGCTCGCCTGCGCCTCCTCTTCTAGCTCCCAAAACTAACGCTGCAGAGGGCTTTCTTGTGCGGGACTCGGCCCGCTTTCAGACTTCGGGGCTTCCTTCTCTTCAACTTCTCCAACCTCTTCAACCTTCTCTTCAACCTTCGTAAAAGGTTCGGTCCGAACTACCATATGCCTCAGCACTTGTTCTGAGAGCAACAGGGGGCGTTGTATGCTGGCAACCTGGTCCGGCTCAAGGTCGAACCTGTACAGGTGGTAGACCCCTTCCATGTAGTCTTGGCCCGCCTTCTTGATGGTGTAGGCCAGACGACGGGTTCCCCAAGCGTCCTCCTTGGCGATGGTCCCACCGTTGGAGGTAATCAACTCCCGCACCCGCTCCCGGGCGGTGGCGTCCTCCTCACGGCTGAGGGCGGGATTCAACACCAGCATTAGCTCATAGTCCTGTTTCAATACATCCTCCTACAAGTCGGCGCCGATTATAGCATTTTCAACGCCATGCCCTCAACATGGCTAGCTTGACGATAGTGAGGGTTGCTAATGCAATCACAACCGTCATAACAGTTTTTCATTTTTTTGAAGTCTGGAATTCTATCGGCCAATAACCCGCAGGTACTCGTCGTGGTCGCCAATCCAGAACCAGATGAAGTCTTCGCCGTCTTGGACTGCCACTGCTCTGTAGGAAGCGCTCACTCGCGCAGACCAGTAGCATCCTACGTTTCTGAACCGCAACGAGGGGTATCTGGGATTCGCTTTCAAGATCGCAAAGCTTCGACGTGCCGTTTCTTGGACCGATACGGGCAACTCGTAGAAGTGCTGCCAAAAACGAGGCTCTGTCTAGTGCATCTAAAGGGCTCGGACATCGCCCTTTGCCTTGGCGCTCAAGGCATCTGCCGCCAGAACGTCGAGTCTGCCAGCCCTCACGTCCTCGTCGAACTCGCGCTCCCATCTTTCCCAGTCTTGGTCTCGCAACCAGCGGCGAAGCTCGGTGTATTCGGTCTCGGATAGGTCCAGAATGGCCTTCTGCAGTTCCGTTACGCCCGTCAATACATCCTCCCTTCTAGTGCCCTTGGATTACAGATCTGGGATTAGTGCTAGTCGTCGATGCCCGGGACTGGAAAGCCTGAAGCCAACGTCTCTGCTTCCTCCCGGATGGCGGCGATAGCGTCATCGTCATCCTTGGCGGCAAGAGCGCGTACTATCATGCGGGCCGTCTGCTTCATCTCCTCCGGGCCGAAGCCCCGGCTGGTGACGGCGGCGGAGCCTACTCTCAGACCGCTGGTTACCCGAGGCGGCTCAGGGTCGTAGGGAATCTCGTTCTTGTTGGTGATGATGGACGCCCGCTCCAGCGTAGCCTCCGCCTCGTTCCCCTTCACTCGCAGTGGCCGCAAGTCCACCAGGGACAGGTGATTGTCCGTGCCGCCGGACACGATTCGCAGCCCTTCCTCCGCCAGCGTGTCCGCCAGCGTGCGGGAATTCTTCACCACCGCATGGGCGTATTGTTGAAATTCGGGCTTCATGGCTTCGCCAAAGCACACGGCCTTGGCGGCGATTACTTGCATAAAGGGGCCTCCCTGCGTTTGGGGGAACACCGCCCGGTCTATCCGGCGAGCAAGTTTTGACTCGCACAGGATGATGCCGCCCCTGGGGCCGCGCAGGGTCTTCTGGGTGGTGGAAGTCACCACCTGGGCGTGGGGGAAGGGGGAAGGATAGGCCCCGCCGGCGACCAGCCCCGAAACGTGGGCCATGTCCACCATCAGCCTTGCGTCCACCATGTCCGCTATCTGCCGGAAACGCTGAAAGTCGATGGTACGTGCGTAGGCGGTGTAGCCCGCCACTATGAGCTTGGGCCGGTGTTCCTTCGCCAGCCGCTCCACCGCATCGTAGTCGATGGTCTCGGTCTCACGCTCCAACTCGTATCCCACGAAGTTGTACAGCTTGCCGGAAAAGTTCACCGGGCTGCCGTGGGTAAGATGCCCTCCCTGGTCGAGACGCAGCCCCATAACGGTGTCGCCGGGCTCCAGCAGGGCGAAGTAGACCGCCATGTTGGCCTGGGCGC
>CAYNJI010000082.1:0-2941 GCA_964397605.1 uncultured Dehalococcoidia bacterium
GGCTGGGATACGTTTGGCGGTGGTGCAAGCCGCCAGTAGTCGCGGATGCGCGCGGCCAGATCGTCGGTCGCTAGACTCCTGATGTAGATGCCGTTCATCCATTCCAGCTTGTCGATGTTGAAAATGGCCCCGGACTTGACCACCCGCTCGAGAGAAAAGACTTCGACCAGCGCCGGGCGGTCCAGAATCTCGGTCCGATCGTCCAGGGACCACCCCAGCAGCGCCATGAAGTTAGTGAGCGACTCCGGCAAATAGCCCATGTCCCGGTATTCCAGTAGCGAGGTGGCCCCGTGACGCTTGGACAGCTTGGAACGGTCGGGGCCGAGAATCATGGGCAGGTGCCCGAAGAGAGGAGGCTCCAACCCTAATGCCCGGTAGAGGGCCAGGTGTCGCGGTGTGCTGGGGAGCCACTCCTCGGCCCGGAGCACGTGGCTAATCTTCATGTGGTGGTCGTCGAGCACGTTGGCCAGGTGGTACGTGGGAAAGCCGTCCGATTTGAGGATAACGAAGTCGTCCACCAGGTTGCTGTTCCAGCCCACGCGCCCTCGAACGATGTCGTCAACGGTTATGGTCTCGTCACGCACCATCTTGAACCGGACTACCGGAACGTTCCCCGCATCCCGGTAGGCCATGAGTTCGCGGTCTGACAGGTTGAGGCATCTGCCATCGTAGCCGGGGTTTTTCCGTTCTTTGGTCTGCTGGAGGCGCATCTCCTTTAGCCTTTCGGGGGAGCAGATGCAGTAGTAAGCATGGCCCCGCCGGATAAGGTCTTGGGCGGCCTCCTGGTATAGCTCCAGCCGTTCGGATTGCATATAGGGGCCGTAGGGCCCGCCCACCTCCGGCCCTTCGTCCCAGTCTAGGTCCAGCCACCGGAGGCCCTCCAGTATCCCATCCACGGCGTCGGGTACAAGACGAGTCTGGTCTGTGTCTTCAACTCGAACAATGAAAGCGCCGTTGGAGTGGCGAGCGAAGAGCCAGTTGAAAAGCGCGGTGCGGACATTGCCCACGTGGGGCAGGCCGGTGGGGCTGGGGGCGTATCGGACGCGTACGGGGATGTTGGTGGCGGTGTTCAAAGGCGCCTGCCTCCTGTGATGGTTTGGTGAGCAAGGGGGAATGCCGGGTCCTCAGGGGAGGCCTGTTCCATAATGTCGAGTGTTCGCTGTAGATCAGGCGGCAGCGACGAGCGGAATTCCACGTATTCTCCGGAATGCGGATGTTCGAACCCCAGTAGATGAGCGTGGAGGAACTGGCGGTCAAGCAGGTCGCTCCTTCCGCCATAGAGAGCATCGCCGATGAGGGGGTGGCCCAGGGAAGCGAAATGCACCCGTATCTGATGGGTGCGGCCTGTGGTGGGGAAGACTTCGACCAGCGTAAAGTTTCGATGCCGGCGGACGACTACGTAGCGGGTAAGGGAGGCTCGTCCGCCTTCCACGACGGCCATGCGCTTGCGGTGGCGGAGGTCCCTGCCGATGGGCGCGTCGATTTGGGCCTCATCGTCTGCTACGAGGCCCGCAACTAGGGCCATGTACCCCTTGCGAATGCGACGCTCCTCAATCTGCTGAGCGAGGCCATGGTGGGCCTCGTCCGTCTTGGCCACCATCATCAGGCCGGAGGTGTCCTTGTCCAGCCGGTGTACGATGCCGGGCCTCTGCCAGCCGCCGATGCCGGGCAGGTTTGGATAGAGGAAGAGCAGGGCGTTCACCAGGGTGCCGCTGGCATGTCCCGGTGCGGGATGAACGGTGAGACCGGCGGGCTTGTCCACCACCAGAAGGTGAGCGTCCTCGTGAACGATGGTCAGGGGGATGCTCTCGGGCTTGAGCGTGAGAGGTCGAGGCGGTGGAATGCGCAGGTTAACCTTGTCGCCGCGCTTGACGATGGCGCTGGCCTTCGCCGGCCCTCCGTTCAGCGTAACGCACCCCTCCCGTATGAGCCCCTGGATGCGGGCGCGGCTGAGGCCCAGGTCCTGAGCGACCAAGAACCGGTCGAGGCGGCAAGGGTCTGCGGTCGACACCACCACCTTGGAATTCATGGCCCATCCTCCCGTTGGAAAGAAGTAGGCCGGTCGCCGGGAGATTCTACCGGCGGGTAGTACAGATACTGGCCGGAGGGCTGGGTCAATGGGGGTTCCTTCCCGCTGGAAAGGAAGAACAGGACTATGAGGATGACAATGCCCACAACTATGCAGGCGTCCGCCAGGTTGAAGATAGGCCATGGGCCGAGCTTGACGAAGTCCGTCACCTGTCCGAAGCGGATTCGATCGGTGAGATTGCCAATGGCCCCGCCCAATTGAAGGCCGAGGCTTATCCGAAGCAGCAGGCCGTGAGCGGGGTGAAGCCGGTAGATGTACAACAGCACGACCACTCCGATGAAAGATGCAATGATCAGAAAAAAGGTGTGGTCGACAAAAAGCCCGAAGGCTGCGCCCGTGTTAAAGGAGCATTTGAGTTGGAACGTACCCTCGGCGGGGAAAGCCTGGCGGTAGCATAGTTCCTGTTCGACCAGGTGCTTGGTGAACTGGTCCAGCAGGTATACTAGGCCGATTACGGGTATGAGGAGCCAGTCTTTGTAGAAGGGTATGGGGGTTCTCGTCGCCATGGCCTCTATCCATATTAGGGGTCTGCCTTGGCCTTGACAAGGTGGACTGCTAGAATAGCGACACTTTAGAGGGAGGCTCCCATGGACATGATGACGGTTGATTTGCGAAGCGACATTGTAACTCTGCCCACTGAAGAGATGCGAAGGGCTATCTACGACGCCGAGCTGGGAGACGACGTTTCCGGCGAGGACCCGACAGTTAACCGGCTGGAGGAGATGGCCGCGGAGCGGATGGGCAAGGCGGCGGCCGTGCTGGTGGCCAGCGGCACCCAGGGGAACCTGCTCGCGATTCTGGCCCACTGTCGCAGTGGTGACGAGATCATCGCCGGGGCCAATTCCCACATCT
>CAYNJI010000082.1:2951-5449 GCA_964397605.1 uncultured Dehalococcoidia bacterium
TCTGGAACGAAAGCGCAGGAGCGGCGGCTCTGGGAGGAATTCAGACTCACCTGGGCCCCAACGAGACACAAGGAGCGGTTTCGGCAGACTTGGTGGAGGCCGCCATTCGTCCCGGCGGAGATGCCCACTACCCCCCGACTACCCTTATATGCCTGGAGAACACACAGAATCAGTGCAACGGCGGCGTGGTGACGACGGAGGAGACCGAAGCGGTTTGCCGCGTGGCCCGCGACTACGGTATCCCGGTGCACGTGGACGGGGCGCGTATCTTCAATGCGGCGGTCCATCTGGAAACGCCGGTGCACGAGCTGGTCAAAGAGGCCGACGACGTAACTTTCTGCCTCTCAAAAGGCCTGAGCGCCCCCATCGGCTCCGTGCTGTGCGGCTCCCAGGAGTTCATTGCGGAAGCGCGCCGCTGGCGCAAGATGGTCGGCGGCGGCATGCGGCAGGCGGGAATAATCGCCGCGGCGGGAATCGTGTCTCTGGAAAGCATGATTGAGCGGCTGGCGGAAGACCACTCCAACGCACGCCGGTTGTCCCAGGGCCTGGCCCAGACCACGGGCATCGTGCACCACCCGGAAACCGTACAAACGAATATAGTGTTCTTCGAGTTGAAGGAAGGCCTGGGCACCGATGCGGAGTTCACCCGTCGCCTGGGGGAGAAGGGGGTTAAGGTGGGGTCTTCCTACGGTCGCATCAGGATGGTTACTCACCGACACATCACGCCTGCCCACGTGGATGCGGCGTTGACGGCGGTGTCCCAGGTGACGAGGGAAATGGGGCGTTAGGCCCCGTAGCATGGCTCGGCTCGGCTGGATTATTGCGGCAGTTCTGACGGCGGTGTTGGTTATTTCTGCCTGTGGCGGAGAGGTGTCGACGGAGATGCCGGCGGCAACGCCGGTCGAGACCGCCACGCCAACATTCACGCCCACGGCAATGCTTACGCCCGCGCCAACGACGGACGTGGAATCGGTGGTAAGGCGAGTTTTGGCCGAGCAGCGCGGCTCCGAGCCGCCTACGCCAACGTCCCAACCTATTCCCACCGTGGACGTGGAAGCCATAACCTTTGAGGTGACGGAACGCGTGTTGGCGACTCTGGAAGCACGGGAGACGCCCACCCCTGAGCCTACGCCGGAACCGACTCCCACGGTCACCCCGACACCCATCCCGTCCCTACCTTCAATCATTCGGGGAGTTCAAAAGTCACTCGTTCGCATAACTGGCTTGGGAAATGAAGGAGATGTGGCGGCAACAGGAATCGTGGTGGCCGCGGATAGCTCCAGTGGCGAAATCTATGTGCTGGCCAGGTATGAGTCGGTCACGGGCTTGGACGGGCTGCAAGCAACCACCATCGGTGGAGCAAGGTACGAGGCCTCCATTCACGGCGCGGACGAGACGCGTGACGTGGCGCTGCTGCGTTTGTGCTGCGACCCGGCGGCGACACCGGTGTCTTTCGGGGACGCCTTGACGCTGGTACCGGGATCTGAGGTGGCGGCCTTGGAGTTTAGGCCGCAATCGGTAGTGGGAGCGGTCGCTTCGCGGGGAATCGTCTCGTCGGTGCTTTTCGACGGGGAGAGGGAGCGGTGGATCATTCAGACGGACGCCGCGGTTTCTGGTGAGGGTGGAGGCGCGCTGATAACGCCGGATGGCGGGCTGGTCGGCATGTTAATAGACGGGGTCGGCGGAGCGCTCGGCTCCGCCGTTTCAGAGTTAACCCTGTCGGAACTGCTGCCTGACCTCCGCTAGAGGACGAACGGCACGTCGGTTCCTATTAGGACTCGAAACATTCAGACTATGGTCAAGGAGTAGGAAGCAATGAGGAATAGATTTGACCTGATGCTCAAGGGTGGCGAGGTCATCGACCCGGCCCAGGGAATTCGGGGCGTGCGCGACGTGGCGTTCAAGGATGGCAAAGTGGCGGCGGTGTCGGAGCGGGTAGACCCGGAGATGTGTGACGAAGTATTGGACGTGCGAGGCAAGCTGGTGACGCCCGGGCTGATTGACCTCCACGGCCACTTTGCCTATCGGATTTCACCCGGCCGCGCGGACCCGGACCCGACTAATCTGGCAATCGGCGTCACCACGGCGATCGATGCAGGAAGTACCGGTTGGATGAACTTTCCCGGCTTTCGCAGCTACGTCATCGAGAAGGTGGACACCCGTCTGCTCGCCTTCATTCACCTTTCCTCTATTGGTACCATGCCGGGGAACATTCAGATTCCCGACCTGGAGGACTTCCGCTACGCTCGCTCTGAGGAGGCGATGCGGTGCATCGAAGAGAACCGGGACCTCGTGCTGGGCATGAAGGTCCGGTTGACCCCCAACGGGACCACCCTGAAAAACTCCGTCCCTGCCCTGGAGATGGCGCGGGGCATCTGCGACGAAACGTCCTCCACGCTGATGGTCCACGTCATGGAGTCACCCATCCCATTGGCCAAGGTCTTCCAACACATGAAACCAGGGGACGTGGCCACGCACATCTTCCACGGCGACGTTCA
>CAYNJI010000083.1:0-1370 GCA_964397605.1 uncultured Dehalococcoidia bacterium
GCGATACATCAAAGAGGGAAAAGACCGCTACCTATACATGGCGTCGGCAGTGCTAGCCCTGGCCTTCGCCTCTAAGGAGACGGCATACATCATCGTAGCAGTCTTCGGCCTCTTCCTACTGGTACTTGCCGTGAACGACGTGAGGTCCGGGGCCATGGGACGATTTCGTCTTTCGAACCTGACCCGACCGGGGGTGTTCCTCCTGCTGTTGGTTACGCTGACTCTGCCCCAGTGGGCGGCGCTTGCCTCCGCCCTACAGGGAATCTTCGGTGAGAGCGTAGTCCTGGCCTACTCCGGCGACGACACGTCGAATCCAACGGGGTTGCCACTGTGGGGAGAACCCTTCGTCAACGTGGGCGTCTTCGCCAATCTGGGGTTCTTCCACCACATAGTCCGAGGCGGGATAGCCGCCCTGGCACTCGCATCCCTCTACCTCGCCCGCTACAGCCTCAGGTACGCCATGGGCGCCTTCCTAACGGTGGCCGCCCTCGCATTGCTGTACGCCGCCATGTCGCTGGTAGAGTTGGAGATTGCCAGAAATTACCTCATCGCCGGTGGCGTGTTGGTGTTCGTAGCGGCGGTTTCGGTGGTTGTGGGCTTGATGTGGCAGTGGCGGATTTGGCTCGTCTGCGCCGGCATCTTCTACACCATCTGGCTGACCTTCTACACCGCCGTATTCGGCGCATTTGGCCGCCCCTTTACGGAATGCCCGTCTGCTCTCAACGACGCCGTGGAATCAGCATGCTCCCGATTCGGTGGAGCCTTCACCGGAGTTTGGCAGGGCCTAGGCTACTGGCTGGCGCAGCAGGATGTCGCCCGCGGAAACCAACCCTGGTACTACTACCTGCTCATCGGCTCGGTCTACGAATTTCTGCCTCTCCTTGTTGGCGTGGTCGCCATTATCTACTACTTGAGAAAGAGAAGCCCCCTGTCACTGTTTCTGGTCTTCTGGTCCGTGGCCACCATCGGGGCCTACACCGTGGCCAGCGAAAAGATGCCCTGGCTACTTGTGAACATCACAGTGCCCTTCATCATCCTCTCGGCCAAGTTCCTGGGCGAAGCGCTTGAAGGGCTGCCTTGGCGAAGGCTCGTGCCCAGCCTCAGCGGTACGATAATCCTCGTCGGCCCCCTGCTGCTGGCGGCGCTAGTGAATCTCACGCTCCGGCTGTTAGAAGCAAGTAGCGTCAATACTCTTGGAGGGTGGCTAAGCCTAGCCGCAGTTGTTGTCCTCGCCCTCGGCTTCAGTGCACTGGTTGATAAGCTGGGCGTACGGCGGGGTCTTACACTGGGTGGCTTGGGCGTGGCTGCCCTGCTCTTGGGATTCACCGCCTTCGTCGCCCTGCGGACGGCGTGGGTGAGCGACGACGAAA
>CAYNJI010000083.1:1380-5397 GCA_964397605.1 uncultured Dehalococcoidia bacterium
TAGCTTCGCCAGGTCGCTAACTATATTCGTGACCAGCCTTACCTCGAAGACCCCGAGTCAAAAGTCCACGTGGACTACGAGCTGTGGTATCCCTTGAACTGGTACGTGCGACAGGACGAGTTCATCCAATACCAGTGCTATGAGGACAAGCAGGGCTGCCAGACCATATCGGCCCCGCCGTCGGTGGAAGCCTTGTTGCTCCTGGACTCCAATGGATTCAAGTTCAATGACCACCTCACAGCATACAAAAGAGGTGGCTCGTACAAAGAGCTTCTCTGGTTCCCCGAGGTGTACCGACGACCGGGGGAGCGGCGGAAGGAAGAGAGTATCTTTCATGAGTTGTGGCAGGACGTACAGTTCGCCGCCGACATGGCTCCCCGTCGCTCTACCTGGAAAGACGCTTTGGACTACGTCCTGTATCGTCGCATTGATGAAGAGTGGTGGGACTCCAAGTTCTACACCTACCAACCCAGAGAATCATGAATCTGACAACGGCGGTGTCTCCAAGTTAAAGACAGAAGGCCCAAAGCAGGCTATACTTTTACGGGACTACAAAGGTAAGAGAAGATTGACCAGGGGAGTAAAAAGTTGTTAATCAGCCGCCGCTTTCTTCTGGGAACGGCCGTCAGCCTAGTCTTTCTGCTCCTCTTCTTCCTCATCGTAGACGTGGGAGAGATGAGTCAGGCGTTGGCCACCGCCAAATACCGGTTCATCCTTCCCGCCATTGCCCTCTACTTCGTCGCGCTCTTCTTCCGCTCCCTCCGCTGGCAGTTCCTTCTCACTCCCGTGAGCCGCATTCCCGTCGCCCGCCTCTTTCCCGTGGTGACCGTGGGGTACATGGCCAATAACCTTCTGCCCGCCCGCCTGGGTGAGATTGCCCGGGCTTACTACTTGGAGCGGCGCGAGGGCTTGAGCACCAGCACCGGCTTGGCAACGGTCGTAGTTGAGAGGATCTACGACGGGCTGACCCTGCTGTTCCTCGTGGCCTTGGCCGTTCCCTTCCTAATTTTTGGCGGCCTGGTGGACGGCTCAGGTACGACTTCCGAGATAACTTGGGCCATTGTGGGCGGAATAACGGCCCTCGTGTTCATCACCGCCATCGTGGTACTGACCCTAATTGCCCTCAAGCCGGGTTTCGGCGGGTTCATCGAAAGGCTGGCAAATCTGCTGCCCAAACCCTTGAGACCCAAGGCTCGAGAACTAATTTCGTTGTTCATAGAAGGATTGTCCGTGCTGCGAGAACCCCGGCGTCACCTGGGGTTGTTCCTGCTCTCTCTCCCCGTTTGGCTTCTGGAGGGAAGCATGTATCTCATCGTAGCCCTATCCTTCGACCTGCCAAGCTATTTCGAACCTGCCGCCATGGTCATACCCGTGGTCATTCTCGTAACGGCAGTATCCAACCTGGCCACTTCGATTCCCTCCTCCCCCGGCTCGCTGGGCACCTTCGAGGCTCCAGCCGTTGCGGCCCTTGCCCTCGTGGGCCTCGGAGCTGGGACAAATGGGGGCGAAGGAGTGGCCGGCGCCTACGCCGTCCTGGTCCATGTGACTGCCCTGCTCCCCGTGACGGTCCTGGGATTGCTCTACCTCTGGTTCGGCAACCTTTCCCTCTCGCGACTTCTGAGACGGGAAGAGAAGGGATATCCCGCCTAACCCATGAAGAAATCTGGACCACTGGCCCCTAGTCAGGAGAAACTGTGGACGTAGCCATCATCGGCGGCGGGGCACTGGGCTTGGCCGTTGCCTACGACCTTTGCCTCAAAGGCCACAAGCCGGAAGTGTTCGAAGTTGCCCCCTTCCTTGGAGGCCAGGCGTCCACCTTTGAGGTCGGTGGAGGTTTGCTGGAAAAGGGCTATCACCACCTATTCAAGAGCGACACGGACATTGTGGACCTCATTCACCAGCTAGGGTTGGGACCCAAGCTGCGATGGATAGAGTCAAAAGTCGGCCTCTTCCATGGCGACCGGATATGGAACTTCGCCTCTCCCAAGGACCTCTTGACCTTCACGCCCCTTAGCCTGATGGACAGGGTCCGATTGGGGCTGGTGACGTTGTACCTGCAGAAGACTAAGAATTGGCAGCGCTTCGAGGGGGTTACGGCCCTGGAGTGGCTCCAGAAGCGGGTGGGCCGCCGACCCTACGAGGTAATCTGGGAACCGATGCTGCGCGGCAAGTTCGGGCGGCACTATGAAAAGATAAGCATGGCTTGGCTCTGGGGCAAGATATACCTGCGGGTAGCCTCCAGGGAGCATATATGGGAGAAGGAGAAGCTGGGCTATCCCATGGGCAGCTTCGGCGAGATTTTCGACGCCCTGGACAGGGAGATTAAGCGCATGGGCGGCGACGTGCGCCTCTCCACCGGCGTCAGACGCGTAATAGTTGAAGACGGGAAGGCCGTGGGGCTGGAGGTTCAGACTCGCGGCGGGCAGCCGGAGTCAAAGCGCTACGACGCCATAATCGCAACAACGCCCTCCTACGTGTTCACCCGCCTCGCCCCCATGCTGCCGGAAGCCTACCGGCGGAGTCTTAACAACGTTACCTATCTCTCGGCCGTGCTGGCCATTCTGGTTTTGGACCGGCCCCTCACCGATAAATACTGGCTGAACATAGCGGACCGCTCCATCCCCTTCGTCGGCATCATCGAGCAGACCAACTTCGTGTCACCCGATCTCTATGGCGGAAATCACGTGGTCTATCTCACCAACTATCCGGCCACGGACGAACCGATCTATCAGATGACCCCGGACGAGCTTCTGGAGGAGTATCTGCCTCACCTATCCCGGGTTAATCCCAACTTCGACCGGTCCTGGATTGTTGACTACCATCATCATAAGGTCGATGCGGCCCAGCCCATAATCGGCGTCAACTACGGAAGTCAGATACCCAAGCTTCGGACGCCTATACCGGGGCTTTACCTGGCCAACACAACCCAGATCTACCCGGAGGACAGGGGCACCAACTACAGCGTAAAGCTGGGGCGTAAGGTGGCGCGGCTGGTGATGAAAGACCACGGACATCAGTAACAAAGCTCGGGGATTCCTCCCAAGGAAGCGAGGGGGACGGACATGCCTTGGGAGAGTGCGCGCAATTGAACCTTTTCAAGGGCTGTGCTACCATTCCAGCAACCTGCCAGTTTGCAATTCCGGAGGTTGCGTGACCTCTTCCCCAGCCCTCAATTCCATCAGTCCGGAGGTGTTGTGACCTCTAACCCCGGAACCCTGAGACAGCGCGCCGCTCGGGCCATCAGGGACCAGAAGCCGGAGACTGTCACCGTTCTATCCTGCCTTTTAGCGGTGGAGGATGAGATGGGTTACATTCCTGCGGAGGCCGCCGAAGAAGTGGCACGCGTCACCAGCTCCACCATCAACGACGTTTGGGGCGTGGCATCCTTCTATACCAACTTCCAATTCGACCCCCCCGGCCGTCATAGGGTAGAAGTGTGCTGGGGTCCCACCTGCCACGTGAAGGGCGTAATGCCCGTCATCCGTCAGGTCATGAAGTCGCTCGGGGTCCGGGAGGAAGGCGCCACCGAGGACGGCAACGTAACCTTCCGGTTCAATACCTGTCTGGGGGCCTGCGCCAACGCACCCGTAATCAGCGTGGATCATCACCTCATGGGTAGAATGACGCCAGAAAAGGCGGGCAGCGTTCTCGAAGAAATCAGGAATGGACTGTCTGAGGAGGCCGGCCGTGCCCCTTAGCTTTGAAGATATCAGGTCCCAGGGTCTGGAGCGCTGGCGAGCGCTTACCCAAGGGACCCGGCCCTGGATTAGAATAGGGACCGCCCTTTGCGGCAAAGCCGCCGGCGCCGACGAGGTGATCGCCTCCCTCGTAGAGCGGCTGGACCAGCAGAATGTCAACGCCATGGTCAGCGAGGTAGGGTGTCTGGGCCCCTGCTTTGCCGAACCTCTGGTGGATGTTTTGATGCCCGACGGCTCCCGAGTGGTCTACCGCAACGTGACGCCGGAACTGGCCGCCCGCATCGTCGACACCCACCTCTTAGACGGTCAACCTCTGGCC
>CAYNJI010000084.1:0-5128 GCA_964397605.1 uncultured Dehalococcoidia bacterium
GGGGTCCTTCAAGGACAGGGGAATGGTGGTGGCGGTGGCCAAGGCCTTGGAGTAGGGAAGCCAGGGAATTATCTGCGCCTCCACGGGGAACACCAGCGCTTCCGCCGCCGCCTACGGCGCACGAGTGGGCATGCCGGCCACGGTGCTGGTGCCCCAGGGGAGTGTGGCCTTTGGCAAGCTGGCCCAGGCCCAAGCCCACGGGGCGCGCATCCTGGCCATCGACGGAAATTTCGACAAGGCGCTTTCTTTGGTGCGAACCATTACTGAGCGGCACCCGCTTACCCTTGTCAACTCGGTCAATCTGTTGCGGCTAGAGGGACAGAAGACCGCCGCCTTTGAGATAGTCGACCGGCTGGGGGATGCCCCGGACCTGCTGTGCATACCGGTGGGCAATGCGGGAAACATCACGTCGTACTGGAAGGGGTTCTTGGAATACCAGGCGCGTGGCAAGGCCCAGTCTCTTCCGCGGATGATGGGATTTCAGGCCGAGGGGGCGGCGCCCCTGGTGGAAGGTCGGCCCGTGGCCAGTCCCTCCACCGTAGCTTCGGCTATCCGCGTCGGCAGTCCGGCTTCCTGGCAGGGAGCCATAAACGCCCGGGATGAATCCGGCGGGGCCATCGATTCGGTGACGGACCAGGAGATCCTGGATGCCTATCGCCTGCTTGCTACCGGGGAGGGCATCTTCTGCGAACCGGCGTCTGCGGCCAGCGTGGCAGGAATCATCAAGCTGCACAGGAAGGGCCTGGACCTAAGAGACCTGCGGGTGGTGTGCATTATTACCGGTTCCGGCCTGAAGGACCCGGAGTTGGCTGTGCGATTCATTGGCACAGGGGTAAAGGAAGTCTCCTCGGACCTGGAAGAGGTGGAGGCTGCCTTGCTGGAGTTCTCCGCTTAGGGCCGGGCCATGAACGCGGACGAAATAATACGATCCAGCGTGACGAACATCCTGCGGGCGGTGGGGGAAGACCCGGAGCGGGAGGGTCTTCGAGACACGCCCAAACGGGTTGCCGCCCTCTATCGGGAAATCTTCAGTGGGATGGGCTTGGACCCAAGAGAAGCTATCAACACAGTCTTCGAGGAGGAGACCCGCGACGCGGTAATTCTCAAGGACGTGGGATTCTTCTCCACCTGTGAGCATCATCTGCTGCCCTTCTTTGGCGTGGCTCAGATGGGATATGTGCCCAGGGGTAAGGTTGCGGGCGCGAGCAAGCTCGTTCGCGCCTTGGACGTGGTGTCGAGGCGGCCTCAATTGCAGGAGCGCATGACGTCCCAGCTGGCCGACGCGATATGCGCGGCGTTGAACCCGGCGGCGGTGGCCGTTTTGGTGGAAGCGGAGCATCTGTGCATGGTCATGCGGGGTGTGCGAAGGCCGGGCAGCAAGGTTGTCACCACCGCCCTCCGTGGGCCCTTCGCCGACGCTGACGCCTGCCCGAAAGAACTGCTTTCTATGATGCAAAGGGGCTAGGATGGCTGAAGTCCAATACATCGGATCCTTTGACGCCGCCAGCGAATGGGGGCGTCTTCTTTCACAGAGCGTGGTGAACACTCCCTTCCAAACCCTGGAATGGCAGCGGGTTTGGATGCGGGAGGTGGGCGGTGGAGCGGCCCCGCAGTTTCTGAAGGTTGTTCACGAGGAGCAGACGCTGGGCATGGCCTCCCTGCGACGGGACGGTGGGGCGATCACGTTCGTGGGCGACGAGGACTTGTGCGACTACAACGACTTTCTGATTCTCCCCGGCCATGAGCGGCTGTTCTTCGAGGCGCTCTTGGACTACCTGGAACCGATGGAATGGGACGCGCTGCGTCTATTTTCCTTGTCTGAAGAATCCCCCACCCTGGCGTTGCTGCCGGAAGCGGCGCGCTCCAGGGGCTGTGCGGTCGAAATCGTCCAGCAGGAGGTGTGCCCGGGCCGGGACCTTCCCGAGGACTGGGAGGAGTACGTGGCCGGGCTGACCAAGAAGCACCGCCACGAGTTGCGCCGCAAGCTGCGAAGGTTGAACACGGCGGAGGGCGCGCGCTGGTACTCGCTGACGGATCCCTTGGAGGTAGAGGAGGCTATGGGAGATTTTTTGGAGCTTCTCACCATGAGCCGCCAGGATAAAGCCGAATTTCTAACTCCACAGAGGGAAAAATTCTTCCGTGCGCTGGCGTCGACCCTGAGCCGGCAGGGGCTGTTGAGCCTCTTTTTCATGGAGATTGAAGGGTCCCGGGTGGCGTCTGCCATGACCTTCGACTACGGCGGCTCCCGTCTGCTCTACAACAGCGGCTACAACCCCGCCTTCGGCTACTACAGCGTGGGTCTGCTGCTGAAGGCGCTCAGCGTCAAGAGCGCCATCGAGGAAGGGAAGAGCTACTACGACTTCCTGCGTGGCAACGAGCCGTACAAGTACCACCTGGGGGGCATAGACAAGCCAATCTACAACATGGTTATCAGCCGACCTTGACGTCGCCCAGGGTAGCCTTGATCAGCTTTCACACCTGCCCGGTAATGGCCCCCGGCGCAGGCAAGGTGGGCGGCATGAACGTTTACGTTAGGGAGCTGGCCAACCGGCTGGGCGCCCTTGGCGTTGGCGTGGACGTGTTCACCCGCAAGCACACTGGCGAAGACTCAGACGAGACAGTCGCGAACGAAAACGTGCGGGTGATTCATCTGGCGGGCGGGCCGCCGGACGCGCCTCTGAAAGACCTGCTTCTGCACGTACAGCCCTTCGCTGGCGAGATTCTGGACTTTCAGAAGAAAAGCGGGACGCGCTACGACGTGGTGCATTCCCACTACTGGCTTTCGGCTTTGGCGGGGCGCTGCCTGGCCCAGAGCAGCGGGGCCAGACACGTGGCGACCTTTCACACCTTGGCGGAGTTGAAGCGTCGCGCCCGGGCCGGCGAGGACGAGCCGGGCTTCAGGAGTCGCGCCGAGGGTGACATCATGCGCTCTGCCGACTGTATTACCGCCTCCACCCCCCATGAAGCAGAGGCAATGGTGGAGCTTTACGGCGCTCCCAAAGAACGACTGAGGATAGTACATTGCGGCGTGGACACATCGTTGTTTCGGCCTCTGGACGCGGCAGAATCTAGGCGCAGGCTGGGACTGAACGGCGAAAAAGTCGCGCTGTACGTGGGCCGCATCGAGCCGCTGAAAGGGGTGGAGTTCCTGCTTCGCATAGCCGCCTGCGTGGATGGGGACGTACCATTCAAGCTGCTGATTGTCGGGGGAGACCCGGCGTCGGAGCCGGAACCGCGGCGGCTGGCCGAAATGGCAGCGCGATTGGGGCTGGACGACGTGGTGGAATTCGTTGGCCGCGCGCCACGGGAAACTTTGGCTACATACTTCTCTGCAGCCGACGTTTGCGTGGTGCCATCCTACTATGAGAGCTTCGGCCTCGTCGCCCTGGAGGCCATGGCCTGCGGCGCCCCCGTGATCGCAACCCGCGTGGGCGGGCTGCCCTGGGTGGTGAAGCATGGGCACAACGGCTATCTTCTGCCGTGGCGGTGCCCGGAGCGGTTCGCCGACACCCTCGCCATGATTTTCTATAACGAAAGCCTTCGAAATTCCCTCAGCCGGGCCGCTCTGGAGACCGCGGACGCCATGAGTTGGGACAGGGCGGCGGGGAAGTTTCTCGAACTTTACGGGTTAACATGGAGTTAACATAAATCCCGTAAAGTAATATAATACTCGGTATCGTTGCCGACTCGTTGCTAAAATCGGGAGGATGTCATGCCCCGTCCAGCGGGCATTTTGAAATTCGTTGGGAGCCATATTCGTGGCCGCATAATAGCCGGCCTGCTTATCCTGCTGCCCCTGGGGGCCACCTACCTGATCATCAAGTTTGTCTTCGATCTAATCGACCCACCCCTGGTGCAGTTGATTGTCGGGATTACAGGCAGGCACATCCCGGGAGTGGGCTTGGTCACCTTCCTGGTGGTGCTGTATTTGGCGGGCTTGGTGGGAAGCTTCGTAATCGGGAGAAAGCTCATCCTCTTTGGGCATTGGCTCGCCGACCTAATCCCCATATTCCGCTCCATCTACAGAGCGGCCAAGCAGACCGTCGACGCCCTGGGATCGTCGAAGATAGGCCTCGAGCAAAACCGGGTGGTGCTATTGGATTTTCCTTCCAAGGGGATAAAGTCTCTTGGGTTCGCCACGTCCACCTTCCGGGATCCGGATGGCAGAAAAATGGTGGCAGTTTACATTCCTACGACTCCCCTGCCCACGTCCGGCTACTTGGCGCTAGTGCCGGAGGAAGAAGTGGTGTCCACCACTTTATCCGTGGACGAGGCGATGAGGATTGTGATTTCCGGCGGGGTGCTGACGCCGGAGGAGATTGTAGAGAAGGTCGGGCCGCCGGTCGGGGAAGGGCCAGGGCTGGAGGACGCCAAGGGCAAGGATTAGGCGGGGCCGGGTGCGGCCTCGAACCAGTGACTTTCGGAAACCTTGGTGAAGCCCAAAGAGAAGTATAGCCTGGTTGCCGGCGTGTTTGCCCCGTCGACCTCCAATTCTACGTGGGCTACCCCAAGAGAGGCGAGGTATTTCAGACCAGCCGTCAGCAGCGGCTTGCCAAGCCGACGCCGTCGGTAGACGGGGTGAATTCCAATCATGAAAATAATCCCCACCCGCTTGTCGGCATCCCCCGTGAGGTAGGTCCAGCAGTAGCCATAGACGGTTTCACCCTCGCAGAGGAAGATTATCCCGTCGTGGCTGGTGACGCTCATTTCTGCGCGATAGGCAATTTCCTGGGGGGTGTTGAGGGCGAACCCCCAGCTGCCGCCAAAGGCAGCGTTCTGGATGTCCGCTAGCGCCTCTGCGTCGCCTTCGCGGCCGTAACTCCGAAAGGAGCAGCCCTCCGGGGGGTCGGCCATGGGCAGGTCTTGAATCTCCCAACCCATGGTCCAGTATGTGCGGATGTGTTGGAAGCCCCGCCGCATGAGCAGGTCGCTCTGGGGGGAGTTGGGCTTTGCCTGAACGTGGAGAACGTTGGCCCCCAACTGGCCGGCGCGCCGCAAGGTCGTATCCAGCAGTGCCTCCTCGACGGCAGAGGGGTCAGCGTCGGGATGGGTCTTCGACATGAGAACGGTCCGGCTGATGGCAGGCTCATGGAAGATGAGGCCGTAGCCCTGCAGGATCCCTTCCGAT
>CAYNJI010000085.1:0-5010 GCA_964397605.1 uncultured Dehalococcoidia bacterium
GGGGAAGACAGTCTGGCCCTGTGGGACCTGTTACTGGAGGAGGGTTACTCGGCCGCCGGCCTGTATATTCACCTGGGCATCGGAGAATACTCGGTCCGGTCGGCGGAAGCAACTCGTAAATTTGCCCAATTCCGCAGTGCTGAGCTTATAGAGTTCAGCTTGGAGGAGAAGTTGGGCATGGGAGTACCGCTATTGTCGAGGGTACTCAGAAGGGCGCCCTGCTCCGGATGCGGCCTGAACAAGCGGTATCTCTTCAACAAAATTGCCCTGGAGCGAGGGTACAGCGTGGTTGCCACCGGGCACAACCTGGACGACGAAGCAGCGACTCTCATGGGCAACGTACTGCGCTGGCAACGGGACCTGCTCGCCCGCCAATCACCGGCTTTGGAGAGCAACCACCCGCAGATGGTGCGTAAGGTGAAGCCTCTATATACGCTGACGGAGCGAGAGACGGCCAGCTACTGCCTGCTGAAAGGCATCGATTACGTGGTGGAGGAATGCCCCAACGCCAAGGGCGCACACTCGCTACTTTATAAGGACATTCTCAACCGCATAGAGACAGAATCCCCCGGCACCAAGCAACAATTCTTCCAAGGCTTCCTCTCCCGGATGCGGCCCGCGCTGCAGAGGGAGGAGGCGGTAGATTTGGCGGCGTGCGTCGAGTGCGGGCAGCCCACCACAGGCGAGGTCTGCTCCTACTGCCGAATGAAGGACCGGGCCCGGAGCCACGTGGCTACCTCACAGGCGGGCGGAGAGCGCAACCGAAGCACGTAAGCTGAGCAGAGCGCGCCGTCACTGCGTTAAACCCTAATGAACAGCCCCGAAGCTCGCTTCACCATTGACGGGTGAAGGTGAACACACAAGCATAGCCGGGAACCCCCACCATGGCTAGCCGGAGCGCAAGAACTTACGGTACGTTAAGGCGCGGCCTATACCGGTCGCGTCTTAACGTACCGTGGCAAGAACTTTAGGCTACGCTTCCGTTGGAGGCACTCGGGCCATGGTATAGATGGCAGGCCACTGTGTGCTGTGGAGACGCCATCTGAAGGACAGGATCCTCCGTCTGACACCTCTTCATCAGCTCCGGATCCGCCAGGGCCATGGGGCACCGTGGATGGAAGCTGCAACCGGAAGGCGGGTTGATGGGCGAAGGAACCTCGCCGGGCAGTACTATCTCTTCCCGCACGATGTCCGGATGGGAGGGAAGGGCTGCGGAGAAGAGCGCCTTGGTGTAAGGGTGCAGCGGATTCTCGAAGAGCTCCTCAGTGTCTGCGTATTCAACCACCCGGCCCAGGTACATCACAGCCGTCTGATGAGCCATATACCGCACTGTGGCAAGGTTATGCGCCACCAGCAGGAAGGCGACGTGCTGCTGCTCCTGCAGGTCCTTCAGCAGGTTCATTATCTGAGCGCGAATGGAAACGTCCAACGCAGACACAGGCTCGTCCAAGAGTATCAGCTTGGGATAGGATGCCAGGCCGCTGGCCACCGCTATCCTCTGCCGCTGACCGCCGCTGAACTCATGGGGGAAGAGGGTAGCCTGAGCAGGATGGAGACCCACCATGTCCAGGAGCTGTTCGACCCGTTCCGTCTTCTCTTTGCGAGTTACTCGGCGGTTGACAACGAGAGCTTCGGCGATGATGTCCCGGGTTCTCATTCGGGGGCTGAGGGAAGACCACGGGTCTTGGAACACCGCCTGTACCGTTGCCCGATAATCCTTGACATCCTGGCCTTTGAGTTCGTGCACGTTCTTGCCGTAGACCAGAACGCTGCCGGCGGTGGGGGTTTCCAGCCGCAGGATCGTCTTGGCCGTAGTGGTCTTGCCGCAACCGGACTCTCCCACCAAACCCAGCGTTTCGCCATCCCTGATGGTGAAGCTAATGCCGTCCACCGCCTTTACCTGGCCGATGGTCTTCATGAGAATCAAGCCCTTGGTTACAGGGAAGTGCTTCTTGAGGTCTTTTACCTCTAGGAGGACGGGTTCGTTTGCCATGTTTCGTCTAGCCTCCAACAAGCTGCTTTTTGTTCTGTTCCCACATCGAAAAACGGGGGATATGCTTCCATACACCTATCCTGGGCGTACCGGCACCGTTCGGCAAAGCGGCAGCCTACCGGCAGGTCATACAGGGCAGGGGGCTGGCCTTCAATCTGGTAGAGCCGCTCCACCTTCTCTTCCAACTTGGGAACGGATCCGATAAGGGCCTCCGTGTAAGGGTGAGAGGGATTGTTGAAGATGCCTCTCACCGGCCCTTCTTCCACAATCCGACCTGCGTACATCACCACCACCCGGTCGCACATACGAGCCACGATCCCGAAGTCGTGGGTGATGAAGATGATACTCATACCCGTCTCCGCCTGAATGTCCTTCAGTAGGCGAAGGTACTGAAGCTGAATGGTAACGTCCAAGGCCGTAGTCGGCTCGTCGGCGATGATGACCATTGGGTCGCAGGCCATGGCGATGGCCCCTACGACCCTCTGCTTCATACCGCCGCTCATCTGATGGGGGAAGTCTTCCAGCCGGCGACGGGGGGCCGCCACCCTCACGCTACGCAGGGACTGTTCCGCCTCTCGCTTCAGGTCCCGATGTAGGTCTTGACGGTGCACCAAAGCTTCCACTAGCTGGTTGCCGATGGTATAGACCGGGTTAAGGGAAGTTTGGGGGTCTTGGAGAATCATGGAGATCTTTCTGCCCCTAACCTCCCGCATGTCCTTCTCGGAGCGTTGGAGAATGTCCTCTCCGTCCAGCATAATCGAACCGTCGATGATGCGGGAGGCCGGCTTCGGGTTAAGCCGCATGAGGGAGAGGGCGGTCATGGTCTTGCCACAGCCCGACTCGCCGACGATGCCAAGAGTTTCCCCCTGCCTGAGGGAGAAACTGATACCATCCACCGCCTTCACCGTTCCCCAACGGTTGAAGAAGTAGGTATGCAGATCCTTAACCTCCAGAACAACCTTGTCCCCTATCTGAGTTGCCAATTTATGTCACCTGCCTAGTCTTGGGATCCAACTTGTCTCTCGTCCAGTCACCGAGCAAGTTGAGGGAAAGGACGGCCACCAGAATGCAGAGGCCTGGGAAGAAGGAAACCCACCAGTTGGCCACAATAAGCTCACGACCGTCGGCCACCATGACGCCCCAAGCGGGCGTGGGCCGGGGGATGCCAGCGCCAAGGAAGCTGAGGGACGCTTCAAAGAGGATGGCCGTACCCAACTGCAGTGTGGCCACGATGATCAGGGTGTTGAGCACGTTGGGGAAGATGTGCATGAATATGATCCTAAAGTGAGAAGCGCCCGCGACCTTGGCCCTCTGGATGAAGTCCTGGTTCTTAACGCTGAGGGTCTCGCCCCGAGCCTGGCGAGCGTATAGCGCCCAATACACAAGGGCGATGACTGTCACCACCGTTTGGAAGCTGGGACCCACCACTGCTACGAAGACGAGAGCCAACAGAATCGATGGAATGGCCAGCTTGATATCCACTAACCGCATTATTAGAGCATCCACCCATCCGCCGATGTAGCCAGCCATCAGGCCCAGGGTAGTGCCGACAATTCCGGCGAAGAGAATGGCTATGAGGGACACGGAGAGGGATATGCGTGCACCGTGAATCATCCTGGTTACTAGGTCCCGTCCGAGCTTGTCAGTGCCGAGCCAGTACTTGCCGGACCCGTCCGGGGTCAGCTGACGAACATTGTCGGGCTGGGCCAAGATATTATCTTCGGTGCCATGTATCCGGATGTCCTCCATGGTGGCTACGCCAACCACCGGCTCCACTAAGTTACCGCCGGCGTCTCTAACGTCCAGGGCGTCCTTGGCCTGGCTGCCCTGAATAGTGGCGCCCAGTGGCGTAAAGGTGACTTCGCCACCGTTTTCGGTGCCCATAAAGGCCACGCCGCTTAGAACCTCCTCGCCGCCCAAGTACAAGCCACCGCTGTTAAAGGTGACGGGGTTCTTGATCACTTTCAAATTGGCAGCGAGTTTAGACGTCACCGCCGCTTCCACGCCGCCCGGATACACCAGTGCACGACCAATTTTAATTACTTCGGCGTTGCTTTGATATTGAATGATTCCTACGACGGGTTCGCCGTTGACCGCCGGCGTTCCCTGGCGGTGGTCAATCTTCGCTCCTTCGACCATTTCGCCGTTCTTGAACACCTGTATGTTGTCAATGACCACTCCACCCTTCAAGGTCTGAATTTTCGCTTTGATCCAAGCGGGCGGAACCAGTCGGTCTTGCAGAGTCCCCACCTCCGGGTCGAAACCCCGGGCGTTGCTCCAGACGTTGGCGAAAATCGCCGGAAGCACCAGTACGAAGAGGAGGATGCAGATGGGAATTAGGGGAAGCCTCTTGGCGTCCCCTAGAGTCTTGGCCAGCCTGGGGGGAGAGTACCAAGGTTTTGCCTTAGGTATTGAAATTGCCATTTTCTTCTATTCTCCGAGGCTTCTAGTTGTATCGGATACGGGGGTCCAGGTAGGCGTAGAGGATGTCTACGACGAGGTTGGACAAGATGAAGATGCCGGCCATGAACAGGACCACAGCCTGCACCACCTGGTAGTCTCTAGCCTGCACGGCTTCCACCGCCAAAAGCCCAGTGCCCGGCCAAGCGAACACAGTCTCCGTTACCACCGAACCGGTCAGCAGGAAGCCGGCCACCAGTCCGAAGTAGGTTAGAGGCGCGATGGCCGCGTTGCGCAGACAGTGCTTCCAGATGACCTTCCATTCCGGCAGGCCCTTGATGCGGGCCAGCTTGACGTATTCGCTGTCAAGCACTTCCAACATGGCGGAGCGGGTCAGACGCATGAGGGCCGCTACGTTGAACCAGCCCAGGGTAACGGCCGGCATAATCATGTGGTCTAAGCCCCCTCTGCCCGAGGTCGGCAGCCAACCAAGAAGGACAGCGAACACCCACATGAGCACGATGCCCAGCCAGAAGCTGGGGAGGGATTGCCCAAGGAGGGCAATTATCTTGCCTCCCCAGTCGAAGGGCGTGTCCTTCTTCGTAGCCACAAGCATA
>CAYNJI010000086.1:0-4988 GCA_964397605.1 uncultured Dehalococcoidia bacterium
GTCCTGCTCCGCCGGGAAGGTCAGTTCAAAGTCCATTCAGTGCTGTTACGCGCCTGTAAGCCTACGCTTTCGCTTCTCTATGAACGCCCGGACGGCCTCCCGGTGGTCGGACGTATGCCGGGCCAACTCCTGGGCGGCATCGGCCATATCCAAGCTCTCTTCCAAGCCCATGTCTAAAGATTTCTGCACCATGTACTTTGTCAGGGACATGGCGAAGGTGGCTCCTTGGGCCATTCGCAGGGCCAGCTCTTTCGCCGACTTCATCAACTCATCGTGGAGGTAGACGCGGCTCACTAACCCTATGCGATGGGCCTCGGCCCCGTCCAGCCGGTCTCCTGTGTACTGGAGCAGGTAAGTGTGGCTCAATCCAATGAGGCGGGGCAGCTGCCAGCAGCTTCCGTCCCCCGGCACAAGGCCCATCCGAACGAAGGCCTCCGAAAAGGCCGCCCGCTCAGAAGCCAGGCGAACGTCGCAGGCCAAGGCCAGGCCCATACCCACGCCGATGGCGTATCCGTTCACGGCGGCAATGCTGGGCTTCTGGAGACGGTGGAGACGGAGGGGCATAAGCGCGCCGGACCCTGGATCCGTCTCCCGATCTCTCTCCATCTCCGCCTCGAGGCTGTCCCAAGGCGACGCTGCTTGCGGGTCAGACGATTGCCCACCTTCGACGGAACTCTGCTCTATGGACTGGTTGAACCGCCGCACGTTGGCCCCGGAGCAGAAGGACGGCTCCGTGCCCGTAAGCAACAGCACCCTGTCCTCGGGATTACGGTCGAACCTGTCCAGCTCGGATTCCAGGGCCGCCACCATCTCCGGGCCGAGGGCGTTGCGGGTGGGAGGATCGTGCAGCGTCAAGGTCAGGACGCCCCCCTCACGCTCGACTATCAGATGCTCGTGAGCCAATGGCCACACCTCTAAATCTAAATCCGCCCATACTATAGAACAAGCCAACTTACGTCACAAGACCACCCCGCCTTTGTTGACTATGGCGTCACATAGTGATAGAAAAAACTATCACCCGTCAACATTCAACCGCCGTTAAGTTCGAAAGGGGGTAGCCATGGACTACAAGCTCATCTCAGGGGATTCTCACATAGACATGACCTGGATGCCGGGGAACGTGTTCCTGGAAAACGCGCCGGCACAGTATCGGGACTCCGTGCCCCGCGTCGTAGAGACGGACTCAGGACCCCACTGGATCGCCGAAGGCAAAGACCTGGGCGTCTACGGCGGCCTTGGATTCGGATTCACAAAGCCCAACCGGGGACAGTCCAAGCACATCGACATGATGTACGACTTCGGCTTCTACGAGGGCGGCCCCCATCCCAGCACGCCGGAGCTTCGCCTGAAGGACATGGAGATTGACGGCATAGAGGCGGAAGTCATCTACGGCATTCTGGGAGTCGGTCTCCGCTTTGAAGACCCGCGCATGACGAGCGTCGTCTACGAGATATACAACAGCTGGGCCTCCGATTTCTGCAACGCCCGGCCCGGCAAGTGGGCAGCCCTGGCCTGCATTCCGAACCACGACCCCAACGCCGCAGCAGCAGAGCTTCGCCGCGCCGCTGACCTGGGCCTCAAGGGCGCGGACTTCGCCGTCGCCACTGCCGTGAAGCCGATCTGGCATCGCGACTGGGACCCCCTCTGGCAGGCCGCTTCCGAATGCGGCATCCCCATCTCATTCCACACCACCGGACCCAACGTGCGCGAGCCCAACGATGCGGAGATGGAGCGGGAATACGACCTTGAGTATCGCATGACGAAAATCAGCTTGTTCCAAGTCTGCGGCTCCGAATACCTGGCCAGCATCATCTTTTCCGGCGCCTGCCAGCGATATCCCGACCTGAAGTTTGTCCTGGGCGAGTGTGGGGTCACATGGCTGCCCCACGTTATCAACCGGATGGATGAAGAATACGAAGACCGCTTCAATCAACTGCGCGGCAATCTCCCCAGCAAGCCCAGTGAGTACTGGAGCCGCCAGGGGTACACCACTTACCAGCACGAAGTTGGATTGCCCCAATTTCTCCCCATGGTGGGCGAGGACAACGTGATCTGGGGTTCCGACTACCCCCACCCGGACGGAATCTGGCCTGAATCTCAGAAGTGGATAGAGGAAGACCTGGCCGGAGTTTCCGCCGAAACCAGACGCAAACTCACCCGAGACAACACCAGTAGGCTTTATGGGCTAGGCGGGTAATCCCGCAGGACGAGGGGGGGCCTCCAACTGTTGAGAGGGCAAGGCCCAATTGAAGTGAACAGGGAATGCTACTGGAGACCCCGGCGGTGTACGAGGCCCAGTAGCTAACCCTGTTTAACATTCCAGCTTCGGGAAATCGAAGCTGCCCGCTCTCATCGCAAACGCTGGTGGGAACGCTACAGTTCGAAGACGCGGCGGAAGTAGCCTTTGAGCACTGCGGCGGCGGTTTCTCCCAGCTGGTAGGTGGCGTGGCCGACGCCCTCGAAGGTGTGGAAGGAGTACTTCGCGCCCAACGGCCCCAGAACGCCTGACAGCCGCACCGGATTCTCCTGGTACAACATGTTCTCGTCCACGTCGCCGTGGATGAACAGCACCTCCGGCAGTTCGCTGGCCAAGGCTCGCCCTTTCTCCCCAATCAACAGCCGCGTCCGAGTGACGGGGTCGTTGAAGGACAAGGCCGACACGGCCAAGTCGTCCGGCGTATCCGCCGGAAGCCCGTAGGCCTCCAGCAGGAAGGACTTGAACTTGTGGTTGCGAATGACGCTGTCGTAGGAGATGGTCGCCTGTTGTAGACACACCGCTCGCAGGCGGCCGAGAAGCGGCCCCGTCACCGAGTTCCAGAGCAGCGCGCCACCCAGGCCACCGCCCCACAACCCCATGCGCGACTCATCCACGTTGGAGCCCTCCACCAGCGCATCGAACAATGCCCCGTTGGCCGCCACAGCGCCAGGCCTGCCCCAGTGGTTGCCAGTGGCGTGGGTGCTGGCCACGGCGATGCCGCTGTCTATCAGGCTATTCACGAAAGCCAGCTTGAAATCTTCCGTCAGCCAGTCCGCCTCCCCGTCCTTCACATACCCATGATGTCCGTGGCACTGGATGACGCAGGGCGTACCGGCCCCCTCCGCCTGGTAGCTCGCCGGCGTTTTCAAGAAACACCACTGGCCGCCCGCCTGAAAGTAGACCGTCTGCTCCCCGTCCTGCAACTGTGGAATGGAACTGCTCATCTGCTCCTCCCTTTCTCGCTTATCGACTCAACTGAGCCACTATAATATCATGGTAGACTCTATTGCCAAGGCCCCTTCCCAGCCCTAGTTTAAGGAGGACGAAATGGCCTACGACTTCATCATCGTCGGAGCCGGTTCCGCCGGTGGCGCCCTCGCCGCGCGACTCAGCGAAAACCCGGACTGCTCTATTCTGCTCCTCGAAGCCGGCCCCGACTATACGGAAATCGACCAACTTCCCGATGACGTGCGGAACGGCGACGACGTAATTGCAGCTTCCAGGGGTGGGAGCCTGTGGGAGTTTGCCGCTCGCGCCAACCGGCACCAAGAACAGGCCATGCGCGTTCCGAGAGGCAAGATAATCGGCGGCTCCAGTTCCGTTAACGGCACCATCTTCATTCGCGGCGTGCCGGAAGACTACGACTCCTGGGCCGCCATGGGCAACGACCAGTGGTCATTTCAGAAGGTACTGCCCTTCTTGACCAAGCTGGAGCGAGACCTGGACTTTGGCGGCGACTTCCACGGTAAAGAAGGCCCCATACCGGTCCGACGCTTCCAGCGGGAGGACTGGCGTCCCAGCCTTGAAGCCTTCTACCAAGTTTGCCGCAGCGCAGGCTTCCCCCACGAGTCGGACATGAACAGTCCCGACACCTCCGGCGTCGGGCCCCGGCCCCTCAACAACGTAGACAGTCTCAGGATCAGCACATTCATCGGGTATCTCAAGCCTAGCATGCACCGATTGAACCTGACCGTCAAAGGCAACGCAAACGTTCGGCGCGTCCTCTTCGATGGGAAGCGGGCCGTTGGCGTTGAGGTGGAGAGCGGCGGCGAAGTCTTCCAGGTGGAAGGAAGGGAAATCATCCTATCCGGCGGGGCCATTGGCTCCCCCTTCATTCTGATGCATTCCGGCGTGGGACCCGCAGACGAGCTGCAAGCCCTTGGCATTCCCGTGGTACACGACCTCCCCGGCGTGGGCGAAAACCTGCGCGACCACCCGTCCGTACAGATGTGGTTCAAGATGGCCGAGGAGGCCCGCGAAACCCCCTTCGCCAGCCAGGTGGGTCTGCGCTGGACCGCCGCCGGCTCCAACCTGCGGAACGACATGTTCATCAGTCCCTACCCGGGCGAAGTTTACGAAGGCAAACCCCACGTGGGCTTTCGTGTGATTTTGGAACTGGCCCTCGGCGCTGGCAAGCTCAGCCTAGCCTCCGCCGACCCCAACGTATACCCCAACCTCGACTACCGGTACCTGGACGAGCCCTGGGACCTGGAGCGCCTCCGGGAGGGCGTCAAGCTTGGCCTCAAGCTTGGCTCCACGCCGCCCCTGAGCCGCTTCTTCGAAAGCCGCACCACACCCACCGACGACGACGTAGCCAGCGACGAAGCGCTGGACCGCTGGATACTGACCAACGTGGAGACTCCCCACCACTCCTCCGGCACATGCAAGATGGGACCTGCCTCGGACTCATTGGCCGTAGTCGACCAGTTCTGCACCGTGCACGGCCTTGAGGGGCTGCGTGTGGTCGACGCCTCCGTGATGCCGGACATCATACGCGCGAACACCAACGCCACCAGCATAATGATCGGCGAACGCGTCGCCGAATGGCTGGGTGGGTGACGGGGTTTAGCGGCGGACGGTGGGCTGGGCGGGTGATGACGTGCCAACTCATAAGGAAGTGTTATGATACTTGTAGCCGTGCTGTAAAGGCATAACAAGATGAATGAGATAACGCTTGAAAACTACCGCTGTTTCCGGGAGAGGCAGACGGCCCGGATGGCACCTCTTACGT
>CAYNJI010000087.1:0-4980 GCA_964397605.1 uncultured Dehalococcoidia bacterium
CAACTCCCACGGACTATTATATGCGACCTGTATCACGTTGTTCAGAGGTTCCCTAATACCCGGGAAACGAGTACCCCGAAACCCCATTCGTTTCCCACAAACAACCCCCCGTTACCCAAATGCCATCCTGAGCGTAGCGAAGAATCTCGCCGATGTTGAACGCCCTAGGGTCGGTGGGCACAGGATGACTTAAAACTCCCAGCCCGCCCTCTTTGGGAAGGACTGTCGGGGTTTGCCGCCTTCGGGGGATGGCTTTCGGGGTTATGGTGATGCGCTAGGACGTGGCGTGTAGGGGCCGGAAGCCTTTGAGCCGGACGGCTGGCCGCCGTTTCAGCGTCTGATTGAGGGGGTCCACCTCGATTCCCACGGACTCCAGCGCGGTCACGCCCAGCAGGGGCTCGGTGTCGTCTTCTCCGAATAGGATGGTTGCGCCGACGAACTCTCCCATGAACTCTACTCGGGCAACCGCAATGTCGAATCGGATTTCGCTGCCGTCGGCCAGTTCGTAGGTTCGCTTTCCTTGCGGTTGCAGGCCAATGGATTGCAGGGCTGCTCGCGGCACGAGGCAGTCGGTGGCCCCGGTATCGACCAAGAACAGGCCTTCCCACACCCGGTCTGGTTCAGCCGGATTGCGTATTGCTACAGTTACATGCGTTGCGCCCATTCTTCACGTCCTTGCATTTAGCGTTTCGTCTCAATTCTACCACTAGAATCGGACGCCCTCACCCTTATAGAGAAGGTTGGGATAAGGGTGAAAGGTCGGAATGAAGGGTGGCGCGTGTTGTTAAACCCGCCGCCACTGTCTTAAGATAGCCATGTCATGCTGTTGAACCGGGGAAATATCTACTACGGCTGGATAGTTACCTTTGCCTGCGCCTTCATCGTCTTCGGGGCGGCGGGCAGCCACTTCTCCTTCGGTGTCTTCCTCAAGCCCATGACGGAGGAGTTCGGCTGGAGCCGCGCTGTGCTCGCCACCGCCTTCGGCACAACCTTCATGCTTTCCGGCCTGCTGCGGCCCTTGGGTGGGTACATGGCCGATAGATACAGCCCCAAGGCCGTGGCCCTCGTCGGCATCGCCATAGTCGGGGCCATGCTGCTTCTTCTGCCCTACATTCAGACCCTGGTACACCTCTTTACCATCTTTGCCGTCATGAGCATCGGCCTCACCCTGGCGGCGGGGCCGACTCTGACCAAGATAGTCAGCTCCTGGTTTTTCCAGCGCCGCGGGCTGACTTTGGGACTCATCAACGGCGGCGGCGCCATCGGCGGCATGGTGCTCGTGCCTGTGTCGTCCATATTCGTAGAGTGGTTCAGCTGGCAGCACGCCTACCAGTTCCTGGGCATCCTGTTGTTGCTGGTCATTTTTCCGATAGGTCTGCTGTTCATAAAGAATCGTCCCGAAGATGTGGGTCTGAAGCCCGAAGGCGCGCCTCCAAGCATCGTTAGCGCCGACGGACAGGGTGGCAACCCTGCCCTGGCCTTTCGGGATTCTACCTTTGTCGAAGCGTTCAAGACGCCCTTCTTCTGGAAGCTCACCTTCGGCTACTTCGTATGAGGCTACACCATGAGCTTCGTGAATGCTCACTTTATAGCCTACATCACAGACTTGGGATACAGCCGGTTGATAGCCGCCGGCAGCTTCAGTCTCATCGGCGGTTGCGCCATCCTGGGCGCCCTCGTGCTGGGCCATCTCTCCGATAAGCACGGTCGCAGGTCCTACCTCAGCTTCTCCTACGCCCTGCGATGCGTGGGCTTCGTTCTCGTGCTCTTCTCCATGGGCATACCCTTCTTCGGCATTCCTTCGATGGGGTTGGCGACTCTGATCACGGGCATCGTCCTGGTGGGGCTGTCCTGGAACGCAGTGGTAGCCCTCACCGCCGCCTTTGCCTCCGATAAGTTTGGCTTGAAGCATTTGGGGACAATCTATGGGACCATGTTCGCGGTCATGCCACTGGGGTCCGGCATGGGCGCCGCACTGGGCGGCTATTTATTCGACGCTCGGGGCACCTACGACCTGGCCATCTGGTCTAACCTGGTTCTGCTGGTGATTTCCACCATCCTCATTCTGACTATTCGCGAGAAGAAGGGACGGCCCGGCTTGCCGCAGGAGTCCATGCCGACGCCGCCCAGAGTCGCAGTGCCCGCTGCGGAAGGGTAGAGGGCCTAGACCCGCCTTTCCCACGTTGCATGTCATTCTGAGCGAAGCAAAGAATCTTGTCGTGCTTGCACCTCCCAGCCCCTGGATTCTTCGTCACTATGCGACTCAGATTGACGTGATGGCGGTACGTTCAGAATGACATCAGCACCTACCGACGACCTGAAGCGCCGCCTGATTCTGCTGGCCTCCTGCCTTACCGTCTTTCTGGTGGCCCTCGACGTTACCGTTATCAACCTGGCCCTGCCTTCCATCCAGCGAGACTTTGAGGTCACCCTGGTGGAGAGGGGCTGGGTCATCAAGGCCTACACCCTCACCTTCGCCGTGCTGGTCATCGTGGGGGGCAAGCTGGGGGACATCTTCGGGCGTAAGCGATTCCTCGTCGTCGGGGCTGTGCTCTTTGCCGTCGGCTCCATGGTGGGGTTCTTCTCCATGGACATCGAAACGCTGCTGGCGGCTCGGGTGATTCAGGCCCTGGGAAGCGCAGCGATGATGCCCGGCTCGCTTTCGGTGCTCACGGCGGCCTATCAGAACAGGAACATGGGCACCGCCGTCGGCCTTTGGGGAAGCATCGGCGCACTGGGGTTCGTCGTAGGTCCACTCATCGGCGGAGCCTTCACCTCGCTGTTGGAGTGGCGGGCAATCTTCCTGCTGAACATACCGGTGATTTTGGCGGCCGTGGTCATTATCCTTCTGACCGTGAGGGAGTCGCGGGACGAGTCTATAGACCGGCGAATCGACTATCTGGGCGTGGTCCTCATCGCCGCTTCGGTGCTAACGCTGGCGCTGGCCATAGTGAGCGGCAACGAAAATGGTTGGACGTCGGCAATGACACTGCTGCTGTTCGCCGGAGCGGCCGGGTCAATTCTGGCGCTGGCGTTGACGGAAGCGCGCGTTGAGTATCCCATCATAGACCTACATTTTTTCCGCAACCGGGCCTTCACCGTGGGGATTCTGGTGCGCTTCGCTACTGGATTTGCCTTTGTGCCGGTAATTTTCATGAGCACTATCTATTTGCAGGACTTCCTGCATAAGGACGCTCTGGAAGCCGGCTTGCTGTTCCTGCCCGCCGGCGTGACCATCGTGGTGGCCACCCTGTTTTGGGGGAAGATTGTGGACAACTTCGGTCCGCGATGGCCCATGATAGCAGGCATGCTCATTGCCACCGCCGCCGCCCTGGTCTGGCTGACTTTCGACGCGTCCTCCGACTACGGCGTCCTGCTGGTTAGCCTGCTGCTGGCCAGCGTGGGCGGAGCCGCCGCCTTCGTGACTACCACCACCGTTCTGGTAAACTCGCTGGGGGTGAACAAGGCCGGCGTTGCTTCGGGCATCGTCTACATGACCCAGAACGTTTCGGCCACCCTGGGCATAGCGCTTGTGTCATCGGTGTTCCTCTCTTCGCTGAGGGTAGGGTTGGCCGAGAGGGACCTGACGGCGGACTATGATGCTGTGCAGACCTTTGGTCCGGCGGTGGGCAACGTCGCCCAGGCGGAGGCCTTCGCCGTGGCCCTATCCTACGCCGGGCTGGTGGTGGTGGTCGTAATGATTCTGGGTGTGGCGGCGGCGGTCTTCCTTCCCCGAGGCTTGAGCGTCGCACCGCAGCCATCGGATTCCGGGAAGATGCCCAACATGCCCGGATGACGGGGCAAAGCCAAGCCCACGGAATTCTATTCGCTAACGGAGATCTCGCTGATGAGGAACTGAGGGTAGACGTTCGTGTAGTTGGGAAAGTCTCCCTTCAGTTCCTTGCCATGCTCTTTCGAGATCCTGCGGAAGTCTTCCAGGGACGTTAACGTGATGAAGGCCGCAACCTGGTAGGGTGCTGGCTCCCCGGAATCCTCCCCCTCCAGTCCCCGGTCCACCTCCCACTTCAGGGCGGTCTCACCGAAACACTTCTTCGCCAGGGGCGTATGCACGTTGATGTAGTAGTCCCAGTCAAAGTGGGAACCCTTGAGGTTTGGGTAGAGAACGGTTAGCCGTATCATTTCTTTTCCTCCTTATAGCCAGTAGTTTCCGACGACACCCCGCCGCGTCAGGCAAACTTCAATTGCACGCTGGACATCGCCTTCTCCAAATGCGTTGCTTCGTATTCAATAGACCTTAGATGGTGCGCCAGGTCCGGGAAGCCGTAGACGGTGTACACCTGCCGGGCGCCCACGGCCTTCACGTAAGCCAGCAGCTCCGTATAGTCGGCGTGGTCGCTGAAGGGAAACGACTCGTCCGCGCCCAACCAGTGCTCCCTGTGTCCGTTCAGCGCCCAGCCGGACATTCCGAAGTACCGCTTGTTTCTGACGCCCGCCAGCGTCGTCTTAGTTCGACGGCCCGATGGGAAGATCAGAACTTCCCAGTCCCGGACTGTGCCGTCAAAAGCGTGGTAGTCCTTCGGAAACCGCACTCCCGCCTCCTCGTAGCTTCGAGTCACCTCGTAGGCTGCTTCCTCCAGGGCCGCCCGAAAGCCGCGGGCCAGCAGATGATGCAGCAATTCCTGCGTCTTGCCCATCCGATACGCCAGTACCACGGGCACGCCGCCCGCCTCCAGCCATTGGGATATGCTTCGAAATAGCCGCTCCAGAACTTCTTCCTGGGGCGGGAACACATAGTCTTCTCGGCCGTACGTGGACTCCATGATGAGCACGCCGCAAGGCACCGTGGCCAGAGGTTCGGCGGTGGGATTCGGCTTTGCCCGGAAATCGCCGGTGTAGAGGACGCGCTCGCCCGTCGCCTTGCATTGCACCAGCGCCAAGGCCGAACCCAGGCAGTGCCCCGAAGGATAGAGGGTTAGCAAATAACGCGGCGTGTCGTATTCCTCTCCATACTCCAGCGTG
>CAYNJI010000088.1:0-2252 GCA_964397605.1 uncultured Dehalococcoidia bacterium
GTCCAGCGTTGCAACTACGCCCACCGACATGTCCACTGGAGCATCGATGGTCTTTTCGTGGTGCCCGTCATCGCCGCTCATGTCGTCGTGTTCGTCACCGCTGGATTCCGCCCCCACGTGGATAGTGATGGGAAAGCTGCCGGTGGCGTCGGCGGTGAAGCGTACGCTGCCCATGACTTGGGGAGCCAGCTCCAGCTCGTGGTCGTAGCCGTGCAGGTGGAAGCTGGCGACCTCATCGGACGTCACGTTGAACGTGACCACGTCGTCCTGCTTCACTTCAAGGGCTGACTCGAATCCCACCAAGGCGCGGTCTGCAAGTCGAAGGTCGAAGGTGACCTCTTCCGGTTCGTTAGCACCCCCGCAGGCGGCAACGACGAGGATGCCAATTAGGGCCAGGAATAGCAGCCAATTCGTATGGATTGCCTTTGGCATTCTTCACTCCTTTTCGTTGATTTCGCTTTCTGGAACCTATCTTCCTGCGCCGCTACCCCGGCGTCTTCGGCGTTTCCTGCCCCACGAAAGGGCGGTCAAACCGGCGACGACTACCAGAACCAATAGAATGCCCACCACGCCCAAGTTTACGCTGCCGCGTCGGCTCACAGTTAGGGGGATGTCTACAGAATCTTCGCCCAGGGAACCCCGGACTCGCATCGTGAACACCCATTGCCCAACCTCGTCTACGGGTAGATCGACGGTGAACAGGTTAGGGCCGTCCAGGGATGCCACGCCGGCCACCGGCCCCACAGGGGGCAGGTTTGCATCGTCGGGTCGTCCCCAAACGGCAATTTCGGCATCATCCACCGGCTGAACGCCATCGGCTTGGGACAGGTGCACCACGAAGTGCATGTTACCGACGATGGGTGCGGTGGTGACCCGCAGAAAGTAGGGGCCGACGGCGCCGGAGTATACCTCCCGCGCGTTGGGGTGTATCCCGTTAGCTGCGGCGGGGGCGACGCCGAAGACCGACGCGGCCACCAGAATTCCCATAGCCAGGGCCGCTATCGTCAATAGTCTGACTTTCATATTTCCAAGGGCGCTCCTACTCATAGGGCAGTTGTACGGCAGTATGCCGTCCGGTTTCCGATGGTGGGTTACGGACGCAAGGAGTCTAGAGCGCTAGGCGGGGCGGCGGCGGTTCCGGGTAAAGAACGATGGCCCACAAAGCCCGTTGGCTCCGGGGCGTTAGCATAGTGATAACGGTTGTCAGCGCGAGGACAACGACGCTCGTCAGCAGGGCCAAGGTTATTCGAAGAGTGGACACCGACAAGCCTTCGCCTTCCTGGGGCATGAAGATTACGCTGTTTTCGAGAACAGGACCTGCATTTTCAACGTACCAAGAGTCCGCATTGGGCGCCTCGTGGGAGTGGAAGGCCTCATGGTCGTGAAGGTGCTGAATCGGCACGCCGGCCAGGTAGACGTGCAGATGGGCGGGCTGCCGCTCGGCAAAGTGATGGTCTACCATCGGACCGAGTAGGGGCAGCAGAAGGGCTGCTAGGAGAGCCAAAGCAGTGACGGGAAAGAGGAACTTGGCCTTCAGAAGGGCTTTGCCGTCAATAGTGGGCAGGGCGGCTAAGAGGCCGGGTATGTGGTTTACATAAGTCACGCTGACAGGTAGGCCTCAAGACCGGAAAGATTCGCCGTTTCGCTCAGAAAGACATGAGTGGACTGGTCGACTTCAGAGGTAATCATAGCATATTGTTCACAAGAGTCTCAGAAAAAGCTGCCGTTGCCTACGCAGTTGCCCACCGGTTGCCGGAGGCCGGAACAACGAGCGTCGTCACCTCCGGCTATTCGTCGTCTTCCTTGTCCTTTTCTTTATCGATGCCAAGTTTCATCCCCAACAGCGCGTATCCAAAGAGAGCGGCGCCAAGCAACGTGAAAATGTAGTTTGGAAGCCTATCTTGCGATTCCGTGGTCGTCAGCAGCACAATGAATTGCCACAAGAGCAAGACCCCTGTAAAGAGCGCAAACCATTTTCTCCACTTCACGGGGATCATTGAGTGAATTGCCTGCTTGTGAGCCTTTCCATTATGGAGGCTCCGATTCCCGATAGACCACCAGCAAGGCATGGGCGGCGTTGGGGCCGTTGTTCTCCAGTCGGTAGGTCTGGCCGGTGGCCAGACGGACGGACGCGCCGGGTTCCAATATCCTTTCATCGAAATCCGTTATCAGAGTCACCTGTCCGCTTGCTTGCGTCCACACTTTTTCGTTATCGTAAGCTCGTTGCATGAAGGCCCTGCCCGGTTCTACCA
>CAYNJI010000088.1:2270-4920 GCA_964397605.1 uncultured Dehalococcoidia bacterium
CGGAGGGAACCCCAAGGATGACGGCTTTCGTCGGAACCGCTCCCCTTCTCGTCCTTGAGCCGCTCGACGATGCGACGGACCTCCTGAACCTGCTCCCGGGAGGCGACCAGCACCGCGTCGGGAGTCTCGACTACAACTATGTCCTTTAGTCCTACTGCGGCTACCGTGCGCTCATTGGCCAGCACGAGGGAATTCTGCACCGATTCAAGAAACACGGGGCCTTCCACCACGTTGCCTTCCGCATCGCCGCGCCGTTCCTCCCAAACCTGGGCCCAGGAGCCAAGGTCGGACCAGCCTCCGGACAAGGGGACGACTGCCACCCGGATTTCCGCATCCTCCGCCGTTTTTTCCATGACGGCGTAGTCGATGGACTCGGAGGGGCAAGCGAGGAAACGGTCTCGGTGGGGGCGAAGGAAGAGGCCGTCTATCTCAGCCCCTTCATAAGCCGCGCGGCACGCCTGGGCAATGTCCGGGCGGCATCTATTCAAAGCTCTCAGCCATACCGACGCGCTGATAAGAAATATGCCGCTGTTCCACAGGTAGCGGCCATCCCTAAGGTATTCCTGGGCTCTGGAAAGGGACGGCTTCTCCACAAAGGACACCACCTCCATAGCCGCTGGGAGGTTGGTTTCCTGCTGCAGGAATCTTCCCCGACGGATGTACCCGTAGCCGGTGTGTGGCTGGAGGGGAACAATGCCAAAGGTGACCATATATCCGGCGCGAGCCATTGGTAGGGCGGCCTTCAGGGAGCGTTGGAACTCCGCAGGGCTGCGGACCACGTTATCTGCGGGCATGGCCAGCATCATGGCGTCTTCGCCCTTGGCGGCGGCTTCCTCAAGATAGAGGGCCGCAAGGGTGAGCGCGGGAGCGGTGTTGCGACCTTCCGGCTCCAGGATTGCTGAAAGCGCGGGGCGGCCTACCTGCGCCAACTGCTCTACGGCCAACTTGCCATGGCTTTCGTTGCACACTACGAGGGGAGGCGCGGCGGACATTCCTTCCAGCCGGGCGAGGGTATCCTGCAGCATAGTCCCGCCGCCCAACAACGACAGGAACTGCTTGGGTCGTTCAGGCTTGGAGAGGGGCCAGAGGCGTGTGCCGGAGCCGCCCGCCAGGATCACTGGATAGAGCAAATCATCCGTCCGTCGAGCGTCGAATGGAGTCTGGCGTCAAGAGAGGATTCCTATGGGCGAGCATGATGGGATTGTGCTTGGTGAATGCAAGCTCGGCGATTATAGGAGAGGCCGGCTGGAAGGGTCAACAGCTTGTAAATTCGGTCGAAATTCAATAAAGTGTGCACAAATAGCCCCGTGACCACGGGCAGCCGCCGGCAGGCACGGGCGAAATAATTTCGGAGGAGAGAAATGACCCTCTACGGCAAGGTTATCTCTTCGGACTCCCACGTTGTGGAGCCACCCAACCTCTGGGAAGACCGAATGGACCCCAAGTTCGGCACCAGCATTCCCCATTTGCGGAAAGGGGACGCTGAAGACCCCTACGACTGGTGGTACTACGACAACATCAGGATGGGCCCGACGGGCGCCATAGCAGCCGCGGGCAAGCGGTTCACCAACCCCCAGGAAATCATCCAAGCCGGGGTCTTTGACAACGTTCGGCCGGGAGGGTTCATCCCGGAGGAGCACGTGAAGGACATGGACCTGGACGGCGTGTATGGCGGGCTGGTCTATCCGTCTACGGGGCTGCCCCTCTACGGCATGGAGAACAACGACCTGCTGCGGGCCGTCTTCGTCGCCTACAACGACTGGCTGGCGGAATTTTGCAGCGCCTATCCCGACAGGCTCAAGGGCATCGCAGAGGTGCTGCTGGACGACGGCGTGGAGGAGGGAATCGCCGAGCTGCGACGCTGCGCCGAGATGGGCCTGATCGGAGCGATGATCAGCTCCTACCCGAAGGCGGGGCAGACATACAACCATCCCATGTACGAACCTTTCTGGGCCGCCGCCGAAGAGCTGAACATCCCCGTCAGCCTTCACGTCACCACCAACCGGCCCGGCGCCATCCAGGTGGTCACAGATGGCAAGATCACCCAGACGGGCGCCGACCGCTGCAACCACGACTACTTTGTCCGCCAGTGCTTGGGCCACATCGTCTTCGCCGGGGTGCTTGAGCGCTATCCCAACCTGAAGATTGTCAGCGCCGAGCACGAGTTGGGCTGGATTCCCTTCTTCCTGGGCCGCATGGACGTTACCTACAAGGAGCGCTACCAGTCCGCCCCCTATAGGTTTAAGGGCGATGCGACGCCCAGCGACTTCATGCGTTCCAACGTGTACCACAGCTTCCAGGAGGACGGCCTCGGAGTCCAACTGCGGCACATGATCGGCGTCGAGAATCTAATGTGGGGTTCCGACTATCCTCACGCCGAGTCCACCTTCCCGGAGTCTCAGCGGATTCTGGAGGAGATTCTGGAGGGCGTACCGGCGGAGGAGCAGGACAAGATAGTCGGGGGCAACTGCGCCCGGGTTTACGGGTTCGACTAGAAACGGTGCGCCTTAGAGCGCCCCGGGAGAACAGCCGGGCTGCTTGTCTGAATTGTAGATAGTCGGCTAGAACTCGAAGCTCTCGCCGTTAAGCGTAAGGGTGTCCTTGAAGGGGATGGGCTTGGCAATCATCTGCCTTGCCCAACATCCCCGGC
>CAYNJI010000089.1:0-4914 GCA_964397605.1 uncultured Dehalococcoidia bacterium
CGGCCCCGCTACCGCCTGGCTGAAGTCCAACACGCGGAGTCCCGAAAGTGGCCCCGCCGCTGGATCTGCCTCTCCGCACGGCTTACACTGAACCTCCGCCGAATTTCTAGGACTGCCCGGCCCTCCACCAGCTATCCTATCAACTACCTCCTCCGTGTACTGTCCCAATAGCGGCGCCCCACTCCTGATGACCGCCGCCCATGCGCCCAGACCGACGGGCAGCCTAACCAGCTTGGTCGGACCCAACACAGGGTGGTCCACTTCCTCGAACAACGCGACATGCCTCACGTGCGGGTCTCTCACGAATTCCTCCGGCTTATTCACGGGCGCAGTGGTCACCCTGCGAGACTGCCCCTGAAGAAAGAACTCTCCCTTCGTAAACTGACGTGTGAATTCGGCGGTGAGGTGTTCGATGAGGTCCGGGTTCGCTATTCGAACGTGCCGGTTGTCCCAAAGCGCGTCCGTTAAAGCGTCCGGACTGCCCATCCAATCAACGAAACTCCGCCAGTGGGATGTGGCAATGACAACGATGTGGCAGAAGCCATCGCTGGTTGGGTAGATCCCGTAGGGCATCCCGCCGCCCACGGGGGTCCGACTGCCTGCCCGCTTCAGCACGTTGGCGTTGGCGCTGTAGTTTACCAACACGTGCTGTTGAGCAGCCTGCACCTCCTGGCAGGAGACTTCTACCATCTGGCCGCGACCCGTCGACTCCCGATGTCGCAGGGCCAGCAGTACCCCCGCCGCGGCGAAGGCGGAGGCCAGATGATAAGGCTGGTTCACAGGCTCGGCCAGAGGCGGCCGGTCTTCCGACCCGCACAGGTACATAACGCCCCCCATCGCCGAGCAAAGCATGCTTGGAGCCTTGTATCCGCTGTGAGGTCCTGACAGCCCGAAGCCGGTTATGGAAGCCGTCACCAACCCTGGATTCTCCCTGGAAAGCTGGGAGTGGTCCAAGCCCCACTCCTGCATAACGCCCGCCGGGAATGTTTCCAATATAGCATCGCAATCCCTGGCCAGCGCCCTCAGCCGCCCCTGACCCTCCTTCGCCGTCAAATCCAAAACGATGCTCTTCTTGTTGGCATTGAAGTAGGAGAAGGACAGGCTCGCCTCAGGCTCTGGCACGTTCTTGGCGAAAGGTCCTAATCGACGACCTAAGTCTCCTCCGGGCGGCTCCACCTTAATCACCTCCGCGCCCAGGTCCGCCAACAGCCGTCCGCACAACTGCCCCTCCGGCTGGCAGATGTCTAGAATCCGAAGGCCTGCCAGCGGGGGCCCAACTGTTCGACTCTCAGCCTTCCCGAAGGCCCTCGACTCGGACTTCGCTCTCTCCGTCGGCATTCTTGAAAACGCCCTACGACCCCTTGCGGGATGGAAGCATCACTTCCGCCCCCCCGCGGATGGTCTCCTCTCCCCGCTGGTCTACCCCCGACAGTGTCACTGTCACGAGCCGTCGCTCTTCTCTTTCGCTCTTGCCCGTCACCTCTCCCTTCAACCAGTGCGTATCTCCCACCAGGTTAAACCGCCGCACCTCTCCCCGGAAGCTCACGATGAACCCGTCATCGCCCATCCAGTTGGTCACCACCTGCGCCAGCCAAGCCACCCGTTGGGGGCCGAAATCGTACGACGTGGGCACACCCACCCTCCGCGCGAAATCCTCATCCCAGTGCACCCTCTCCGGCACGTCGGGCACCCCCTGGTCGTTGGGAATGAAGGCCATCGGGTGCCTCCGATAGTAGTCCACACCCAGTTTGTGCGCGTAGGCGAAGGGACGAAAACCCCATCCTACCTTCCACGCCACGTTGTCCGTCACCCTTAGAGGCCCCTTGACTACCGGGGCAAGCTTGTCCCCTATCGAGGTATCTTCCCAGAACCTGGGCTTTGACCCACGGACCTCTTCCTTCTCACAGTCCTGAAATATCCGCTCGATCTCCTCCGGCGAATAGCTGGCAGGCTCCAATTGCCTATGCTTGCCGCGCCGACGCGCCGTGTCCCGCTCCGTTCGCAAGTGCCATTCCTTGACCTTGGCCAGGAGTTCCCCATCACCGTCGGCGAAGGTGTAAATGTGCTCCTGGAGTATGGTCTTCCCGGCGAACCGGCTGTCCTTGGGAGTCAGACCTGTAAGCGCCACCGTTCCATGAATACGTGTCCCAGACGTAATTGGCGTATGCATCTCGAAAGAAGCGCCGCCCCACATACTATGGACCCCCCGCAGACCCTGGGGTGCGCCCCGCCCGAAGCAGCTGAACAGAAAAGTTGGAGGCGCCACCGGGCAGCCCCAGCGAGTAGACGCGGCGTAGTCCTCGTCGGTGAACAGGGGATTGTCATCTCCGATGGCGTGAGCGAAGTGGCGGATGGTATCGGGCGAAGCGTACCGGTTAAAAGGGTCCCGCGCCTCCAGTTCCACATTCATCACCCGTCGAAGCCGGTCCAACTCCTGGTCGGTTATCTTCGGAAACCGGTCCTTTTGAACCAAATGCAACCTCGCTTAAGGGTGGCTTGTGCAAGCAACGGCCCTGTCAGATGTAAACCATGGCATCCAGAGGGGAAAAAGAATCATTCCAGAGTATACGGGATGCCCATCTCTCCGCAGGTGTCGCGGAACCAGCCAATTACCTCTTCGTGAAGGGGAATGCCGTTGGCCAGCCGGTCTTGCTCCGTCTCCCACTCCGGCTCCCCGGGCACAATCACCCGTTCGTGTCCCGGCGCCGGCGGCGTAGCCTTCAGGGTTTGCAAAAACTCGTCCATCATGGCCTTAAAGTCGTCAACGTCGGTAAAGGCGTCAATGCGATAGGCGGTCACCATGTGATGATTGTACGGCCGTCCGGGGAACATCCCGTAGCCGCCGCCGGAAAGTATGCCGCTGAGGATGTCAACCACACATCCCAGCCCGAAACCCTTGTGGGAACCCATCTCTCTGGTACTGCCCAGGGGCAGCAGGGCCGCCACGTCCACCGACGGCGGGTCGCTTTCCTCCATGATCGGTGTTCCGTCTACTTCGGCCGTCCAGCCACCGGCAAGCTTTGTAGCCAGCCGCTGCGCAATCGTAATCTTGTTTCCTGCGACTACGCTGGTCGCCACGTCGAACACGAAAGGCGGCTCCGAACCTGCCGGAGCCGCCACCGCTATGGGGTTCGTCCCCAGCCTCGGCACCGCCCCGAAAGTCGGGACCACCCGTGGGCCTGCGTTCGTCACGCAAACGCCAATCATGTCATGCTCCATGGCCATCATGGCATGATAGGACGCCATGCCCAGGTGCCGCCCGAAGGCCACCGTAACCATGCCAACGCCCGCGTCTTTAGCCTTCCTCACTGCCAGTTCCATGGCCTTGGGCGCAACTATTACGCCAAGCCCGTCGTCCGAGTGCAGGTTCGCCGTGGCCGCCGTTTCCCGCAGGACGTGAATTTCCGGTGTGGGGTTGATTATCCCGTTCCGGAAGTCGCTCAGATAGTGACGGAGCATGTTGGAAACGCCGTGGGTGTCCACCCCGCGAAGGTCCGCCCTCACCAACACGTCGGCCCCAATCGCCGCGTCGGCGGCCGGCACTCCGTGGCCCGCGAAAAGCGCCTTGGTTGTCTCCCGGAGCCGGTTATGGTCCACCCGAACCACGTTCTCTTGCGGAATCTGAAACTGCTTGAGCATGCTTTCTTTCTAGGCAAATGCGGCCCAAAGCCGCCCTGCCATCTTCTCTACAATATCTCTATGGGTGTGTCCAAGGGCGTGTAGTCCGAAAGTACCTCAACGCCTTTGTCCCTAACGACAACCATGTCCTCAAGGTGGTAGTGCTCGTTATGCTCCTCCACGGAACTCACCGTTTCGATGCACATCGTCATCCCCTCCTCCACCTCCCAATCATCGCCGGGAATGATAACGGGGCGCTCGTGAATAACCAACCCAATGCTGTGCCCTCCCATCATCGGAAGGCTCAACCCATGCTTCCGGTACAGGCCGCAGGCAAAGTCAAAAATCTCTTCCCCCGTAACGCCAGGCTTCACGAAGTCCAGAGTTCGATGGTGAATGTCCAGGTAGCGCGCGTAAGTGTCTCGCTGCCGGGAGTCGAGCTTGCCTACCACCGCCAGCCGCGCCAAGTCACTGTAATAGCCCTGGAAAGTGGCGCCGAAGTCGCACCGCATGAGGCCGCCCAACTCTAGCGGCACCGACGCGCCCGTGTGGTGGCCGGCAGTCATCCGCTTCCCCGAGGCCAGGATGTTGAAGGCCACTATGTCCGCCCCGAACCGCATCACGTTGTAACTCATGGCGTCCCCCACCGACTTCTCCGTGTCCGTGGGAGTCGCCGAACGGTACGCCATCGCTATCGCCCGGTCCGTCACCCGCGCTGCATGACGCATCAACTCTATCTCCGCCTCCGTCTTCACCTGGCGTGTGCGTTCCAGAATGTCGTCCGCCCCAACCCATCGCACCCGCGGGAACTCCTTCTGAAGCACCCCCAAAGTGTGACCGGTGACGTACCGCATCTCGATGCCCACCTTTTCGTCCACCAGTTCCATCGTGCGGAGGACATCCACCAAACTCCACAACCCAGGGTCCATGACGCCTTCATAGAGCGGATACCGCCGCACGTCCTCAATGAACGTGTCCACCGTGTTCTTGTTGCCGTTCAGCATCAGAATGGGATCGCCATCCCGCGGCAGGATCACGGCCTTCATCCGCTCCGGCAGCAGCTTCATGTCCACGTTGTGATAGCCAGAGCTGTACGTGATGTTTGCGGGACTGGTTGCGATTACGGCAGCCAGGTCCGATTCATCCATCAGCCGGCGGAACCGGGCCTCGTTGAAGAACGCTTTCTTGTCAGGTCGTGAAGCCGTCATACTATCCTCCCAATAAACCAAAAGCGGCGATTATATCTTTCCCTACGGCGGCATTGGAGCCGGTTGATTATCCGGCGAAATTGAGCTT
>CAYNJI010000090.1:0-897 GCA_964397605.1 uncultured Dehalococcoidia bacterium
TCCCTTTCCCTTGCCGTGTCGGGAAGCGACGTCGGACCGGTGGCGCAGGAAGCCGCAACTCTCGGCGCACAACGTGTTTACGCTGCAGAGGACGGGCTTCTAACCGGCGACCACCCGGAGCTTGTCCTGGAGGCGTGGGCCCAGATATGCCGGCAGACCAGTCCTTCTGTGGTTTTGATAGCCAGGACTACGGCAGGCCGGGATCTTGCGCCGCGCTTGGCGGTTCGGTTGGGCGTGGGACTTGCCCAGGACTGCCTGGAACTGACCGTCGACGAAGCTTCGGGGCGAATGATAGCTCACCGTCCCGTCTACGGCGGCAACGCCATGGCCGCCGTAGTGTGCAACGGAACGCCCCAGATGGCGTGTATCCGCCCTAAGGCATACGAGCCTTCGGAGCGGGACGACTCTCGGACGGCGGAGGTTTTCCCCATCAGCCTTTCCCTGGACGACTCCATGGCGAGGGTGAAGCTGGTGGAGCGGGTTGCGGAGGAGTCGGAGGGGGTGCAGCTGGAATCGGCCAAGATAGTCGTTGCCGGAGGGCGAGGGCTGGGGTCGCCGGCTCCCTTCAAAGACCTGGAGGTTATCGCCAGGTTGCTGGGCGCGGGCATCGGCGCGTCGCGGGCCGCGGTGGACGCGGGTTGGGTCCCTCCCTCATGGCAGATAGGGTTGACGGGCAAGACCATAACGCCGGACCTGTACATAACGGTGGCCATCAGCGGGGCCAGCCAGCACATGGCGGGCTGCTCCGGCTCGAAGGTGATAGTGGCGGTGAACAAGGACGCGGAGGCCAACATCTTCAAGGAGGCCCGCTACGGAGTGGTGGGCGACTGGCAGAAGGTGCTCTCCGCATTTACCGAGACTGTTCGGGAGTTGGTAAAGAGCTAGACGGCGCCCGAC
>CAYNJI010000090.1:907-4889 GCA_964397605.1 uncultured Dehalococcoidia bacterium
GGTGGGCGACTGGCAGAAGGTGCTTCCGAGCTTCACGGAGACCCTGCGAGAGCTTCTGGCGTAAGGCGGGGCCTTTTCGCCGTGGGGTGACGGTAGGTGTTTTGGCGTTGCGGTTTCAAGCGTGAATTCGACTTGGGCCAAAGAGGGGTTGAGGCTTGGGCTATCTCCTCGTCTCCGCTGTGGCGGCCAGCTTGCGACGTGCTTGGGCCAGGTCATAGTTAGCTTGAAGACGCATCCAGAAGTCGGCGTCACTCCACCCGATGCGCTCCAGTGCAAGTGCCACCGACGGCGAGATTCCACAGCGGCCGTTGAGCAGGCGCGAAGCCGTGTTCCTACTCACACCCAATCGGGCGGCGAATTCGTTGACGCTCCAGCCCATCTCCTCAATGTCATCGCGCAAGCCTTCCCCCGGATGGGTTGGATTTAGTCGGCTCATAGTCTCACCTCCTAGTGATAATCTTCAAGGTCTACATCCACAGCTCCGCTGTTCACGAAGCTAAAGGTCACCCGCCAATTGCCACTCACCCGGATGCTCCAAACGTCTTTGCGGTTGCCTTTCAACCGATGCAGGCGGTTGGCAGGCCGATTCAACTGAGCGGGATGAACGGCAGCGTTTAGCTGATCGAGAATTCGACTAATTCTTCGCACGAGGGCAGGATTGAGACGGCGAGCATCTCCCCGCTCCCACAACCGCCTCAACCCAGAATGTCTAAATTCCACGGGCCTATCGTAACGGGTGGCGGCACATGATGCAAATTGTCAGCGGGCTGAGTGCGGTCTAACGTTTGGATGCGAGAACCACGTTGTCGATGAGGCGAACGGAGCCTAGCCAGGCCGCGGTGGAGACCATGGCGCCCGCCTTCGCCACGTCCAACTCCTCCATCGTCTCTCCGTGGGCCACGCTGACGTAATCCACCCTTCGCACCAGCGGCTCACTCGCCAGCACACTGCGGACTCTCCGGCGCAGCGTGTCGGCTCGGACTTCACCGGTCATCCACAGCTTCTCGGCCTCTCGCAAGGCGCGGTACACCACGCCGGCGGCGCGGCGCTCCGACGGGTCGAGGCGGCTGTTGCGGCTGCTGTAGGCCAACCCGTCGTCCTCCCGCACCGTTGGCGACACCACTATTTCCACGGGCACGTTCAGGTCTCTCACCATTGCCTTCACCACGGCGGCCTGCTGTCCGTCCTTCTGTCCAAAATAGGCGCGGGTGGGCGACGTGACGTCGAACAGCTTAGCTACAACCGCGGCGACGCCCCGAAAGTGCCCGGGGCGATGCTTCCCCTCTAATCGACGGGAAACCGCGCCAACCTCCACCCAGGTGTCCATGCCCGGCGGGTAAAGCTCCGACGCCTCCGGGGCGAAGACAATATCCACCTTCTCGTCCTTCAGGATGGCCAGGTCTCGGGCCAGATCTCTAGGGTAGGCGCTGAGGTCTTCCTCTGGGCCGAATTGGGTGGGATTGACGAAGATGCTTACAGCTACCGAGGCGTTCTCGCGCCGGGCGCTGCGCACCAACGAAAGGTGGCCGGGGTGGAGATAGCCCATGGTGGGCACAAGACCCACTGGGCGGGGTAGACTCCCGCAGGCTTGGACCATGTCCGAAACGGATCCGATGACGCGCAACGATTTCAGTCTTCCAGCAGGTCTTGAAGCAACGCCTCGTCCATGTCGAAGCTCTCCTTGGAGGTGGGGAAGACTCCGTCCCTCACCTCCTGGGCGTACCGTGCAAGGGCGGCGGTCATGGTCTCGGAAAGGTTGAGATACTGCCGGGTGTGCTTGGGGACGAAATCGTCGTAGAGGCCCAGAATGTCGTGGATAACCTGCACCTGTCCGTCGCAGTGCGGCCCGGCGCCTATGCCGATGGTCGGGATTGAAAGCTTCCGGCTGATGACCTGGGCCAGAGGCGCGGGTACAAGCTCCAGCACCACGGAGTAGGCGCCAGCGTCTTCCAAAGCCCGTGCATCTTCGAGCAAGCGTAGGGCCTGACGTCTGGCCTTCCCCTGCACCCGATACCCACCGAACTGGTGCACCGATTGGGGCGTGAGGCCCAGATGACCCATAACGGGAATTCCCGCTTCGACTATTCGGCGCACCTTCTCCACCGTGTGGCCTGCGCCCTCCAGCTTCACCGACTGCGCGCCCCCTTCCTGCACCAGCCTTCCGGCGTTCCTGACGGCATCCTCCATGCTTGTCTGGAAGCTCATGAAAGGCATATCCGTCACCACCAGCGGACGCTGCGCTCCCCTGACCACGGCCCTGGTGTGCCGCACCATGTCGTCCATGGTCACCGGTATGGTGGAGTCATAGCCGAGGCAGACCATTCCCAGACTATCGCCCACCAGAACGATAGGAAAGCCCGCACGGTCAGCCAGCCGGGCAAAGGTGTAGTCGTAAGCGGTGACGACAGGTATTCGCTGGCCCTTGGCCTTCATGGACCGTATGCGCCGGGCCGTCATTCTAGCCATGAGACCGGCCTCCGTCGTTGTAATCGCTCACAGATGCGGAAAGTTCTTTCATCGGTTGAGAAGCAGCTTCTTCGAATTCAGCAAGCAGGCAGTCTAATTCACGCAGCTTCTGTCCGCCCAACGCAGACGCCAGAGGGATCGATGCTCTTGTCAGTTCTATGTATAACGGAAGAACCTCGGGTGCGCGGACTTGTAAGGCCGCCAGATGTCGGCGCAGTGTGGCCACGTCGCCCCTCACTATGGGGCCGGTGACGGCCGCCTCAGGGCCAAGGGCCGCCGCGTTCTCCAGGGTGGCCCGGGCAAGGGGGATAATGGCTTGAAGCGCCGTCTCATCGTCTACGCCCATCTTCTGCCAGAGGGCGGCGGCGGAGCGGAGCAGAGCGACAAGCGCGCCGCAGCTCATGACCGCCGAGGCGTGATACAGGGGACGGTCCGCCGGTTCAACCTCAATGGTTCGACCGCTCAGGTCCGACGCCATAGCGTCCAGGGCTTCTCGAAGCCAACCCTTGCCCTCCACGGCGAAGGTCACACCCTCCAATCGGGCTTGTGCCACGGCAGGGAGGACAGAGGCGTCCTTATCCGTCGGCAAGGAGGTGAATGTCTGTAGAGGGTGGAAGGAACCGGAAAGAGCGCCCACCGTTGCGGCGGGGCTGAGAAGCTCCGTTGTTCCTGCGCCGCTACAGTGGACCACACCCCGGTCTGTGGGCCAGGCGAGGGACGATGCCATATGGGTGATTACGTCGTCAGGGACGGTTAGGAAGACGATGCGGCAGCGGTCCACTACCGCCTGGGGTTCAACCTGCGCGGTGCATCCGGGAATCAGACGGGCCAGGCGAAGGGCCGAAGCGTAGGAGCGGCTGGCCACGGCGTTCACCTTCCAGCCAACGGAGGAGAGGGCCACAGCCAGGGTTGTCCCCAGGGCGCCGGCGCCAATGAAGCCGACGGTGGGGCGGTCATCCGAGTGACGGATCAACGGGGTAGCGGTAGCTTCTTCAGGCACAGCTTTGCTTGTGAGTGCGCAGAAAGGCATGGGATACGTGTGGGCTTTCCCGTTGGCGTCAGCGCGGATGTCAGGTTCGGCATCCGCAAGCGAATCAAACGGAGCGAAAGTTATAGAAGGGGGAAGCATCTCCAGTGTTGCCGTCTCGGTCCTCATGGGATCCCAGCGGCCTCCTGAACTCGTCGGAAGGCTCACCCCCCGAACGGGTGGATGGCGGGCCTATGATACCACCGCGCCGGTAAGCCTTCAACGTGTGGGGGTTCTCGACGGGGGCGGCGAGGCCTTGGCCCAATTTGCGTTCCCAATGAGTACAAATGGTTGACAAACGCCGTACGTTGCACTTACAGTATAGTTCTACCCCCCCCTGTAGGCTTCGGCCTCAGGGCGCGAGGCTGCCACTCGGCAGCCTCAGCTTTTTTAGGGCTACCTCCCATCTGAACCAACGTCTACATCGATGGATTTAATCTCTACTATCGAGCTCTCCGGCGCCCAGGCACTCCGCCCCAAATGCCACCC
>CAYNJI010000091.1:0-2443 GCA_964397605.1 uncultured Dehalococcoidia bacterium
GATGGGTCCCCGCCCCCCGTCTTCACGGGGGCAGGATCTCGACGCGAGGACAAGGAGGGGAAGGGCTGCGAGATTCCTGGGCTCCGCTGCGTTGTGGTCGGAATGACATGTGGTCCGGGGAGAAAGAGGGATGGGTCCCCGCATCCGCGAGGACAACGGGAGGAAGGGCGGTTCCCGAACCGCCCCTACGGAATGGGTCATGGGGTCACTCTATTTTCGCTGGTGACAGAGAACAATAGGCAAGGGCCGACGGTGCCAATTTATTGGGAAAGGGCATAGAATGTAGGTATACGGTTGCTGCCGTGCTCGGAAGGGCAGCTTCGTTGTTGTTGCGACTGGACAGAGAAAAAAGCAAGAAAGGTGGGATGAACCTGATGGCAAAGGACGGCTTCAGGGTGGTGGACAGCGACATGCACGTGATGGAGCCCCACGACCTTTGGCAGAACTACATCGACCCCAGCTACAAAGACCGAGCCCCCGTATTTCGGGGGGACCCGCTGAGCCAGGGATTTGCCAATCGCTGGCACGTGGAGGGGAAGGTCTTTCCGGCCCACTCGGAGACCAAGGCCCGAACGGGCAGCCTCGCGGGTCGTCACGAGAACATCACGGACAGGTTTGCCGAGGCCCGCGCTCAGCGCTTCGACCCACCCTCACAGCTTCAGGCCCTGGAGGTGGAGGGGATAGACGTGGCGGTGCTCTTTCGAACCTTTGGCGCCCACGTAATCGCACTGGACGGCATGGACGGCGACTTGGCGTCGGCCATCTGCCGCGCCTTCAACAACTGGCTGTACGATTTCTGCGCCATTGACCGGCAGCGACTCAGGATGACGGCTCAGATGCCCTTGCAGGACGTTGAGTTGGCTGCTGCGGAAGCCCGTCGGTCCGTGGAGGACTTGGGCGCGGTGGCGCTGGTGCTGCCGTCCAATCCCGTGAATCGCCGTCCCTGGTATCATCCCTATTACGAACCCTTGTGGGCTGTCGCCGAGGAATTGAACGTGCCGATCTGCTTCCACGGGATCCATGGGGCCTACCAGCAGCACATCGGCAACCGCTTCCTGGATTCCTTTGTCGTCGCCCACGCCGCAACCCACCCAATGGAGCTAATGCTGGACCTGGCGGGAGTCATCTGTGGAGGGGTACTGGATCGGCACCCGAAACTTCGTGTGGGATTTCTAGAGGGGAATTGCAGTTGGCTGCCCTGGTGGTTGTGGCGATTGGACGAGGAGCGAGAGATTTTTGGCCCCTGGGAGGCGGCCGACCTTGAGTTCACACCTACGGAGTACTTCAAGCGGCAGGGGTTTGCTTCCGTGGACGTGGACGAGTATCTGGGCGCTCATACGGTGGAACAGCTTGGGCCGGACAATCTGGTGCTGTCGACGGACTACCCGCACCACGATTCGGCATACCCACACGCCCTTGACGAATTTCTAGCCATGGACGGGTTCAGCAGAGAAACCAAGAAAAAGATATTGTGGGACAACTGCGTAAGGCTCTATAATCTGCCAAGCTAAAATCGGAATCCAGGAGGCGAAAAACCCTTGCAGCAAGGCGGATACAGAGCATACCTAGGATCATACGCGCCAGCCGTTGAGGATGCTTTACGGGAGGTCCAGGCGGGGGAAGTAATTTCCCGTATCTGGGCCAAAGACCACACGGTCTGGAGTCCGGACCCCACGGAGATAACGGACCGTCTGGGCTGGCTCCATGCCCCTGAAGGAATGCGGCGGCGACTTCCGGACCTGCAGAGGCTGGCTGAGGAGATTAGGGGTGAGGGATACCGGTATATTGTGCTGGCCGGCATGGGGGGCAGCAGCGTGGGGTCGGAGGTGCTGCGAAGACTGCTAGGCTCGGTCGAAGGGTATCCGCAGCTTCTGGTATTGGATTCAACCTTCCCCGAATGGATTGATTGTCTGGTGCAGGAGATTGATCCGTCCAAGACGCTTTTTGTTATCTCATCCAAGTCCGGCTCTACTCTAGAAACCGCGTGCTTCTACAAGTTCTTCCGCAAGCTGGTGGAGGACAGTGCCGACGCGCGACCCCAGGACTGCTTCGTCGCCATAACCTCCCCCGGAACGCCGCTGGACCGGTTGGCGCAGGACGATGAATTTCGGGAGGTCATTTACACCTCGGAAGACATAGGGAGCCGGTATTCCGTGCTGTCTCCTCTTGGGCTAGCGCCGGCGGTGTTGGCCGGAATGGACGTGTCGCGGATCATCGAACGCGCCGCTTCTATGGCGGATATGTGCAAGCCGGGAACGAGTTTAGCGGACAATCCCGGGGCGTGGCTTGGCGTCGTCATGGCAGTCATGGCCGCGCAGGGGCGAGACAAGCTGACGCTGGTGACTTCGCCTGCTCTGGAGAGCTTCGGACTGTGGGTGGAGCAGATGCTAGCCGAGAGCACCGGCAAGGATGGCAAGGGCATCGTTACGGTGAGGGGTGAACC
>CAYNJI010000091.1:2453-4785 GCA_964397605.1 uncultured Dehalococcoidia bacterium
GTACGGACCCGATAGATTCTTCGTGTTCATGGAGTCGGCGGATGACCACGACTCAGCGTTGCACGAGACGATGAGAGCCGTGCAGGCATCGGGCCATCCGTGGGTGAGCGTCGCAGTAGACAGCGTGTACCAGGTGGGGGCCGAGTTCTTTCGGTGGCTGTTCGCAACGGCGACAGCGGGGGCGGTCATGGGGGTCCACCCCTTCGACCAGCCCAACGTGCAGCAGGCCAAGGACATGACGGACTCGGTGCTGTCGGAGTACCGCGCGTCGGGAAGTTTGCCTGATAGACAGGCGGGCGGTTCTGTGCCGGAACTGCTGGCTGATGCCGGTACTGGCAGCTACGCGGCGGTGATGGTGTACGCCCGCCAGACGCCTGAGATGGATGAGGCGCTGGCTACGCTGAGGCGTAGAATTACGGAACGGTACGGGGTACCGGTGACGCTGGGTTTCGGCCCGCGGATTCTCCACTCGACGGGGCAGATGCACAAGGGCGGGCCCGACGAGGGACTGTTCATTCAGATAACGTGCGACAGCGAGATCGACTTGGAAATTCCTGGCGGGGACTACAGTTTTGGGACGCTGGTGGAGGCCCAGGCACGGGCGGACCTTCGGGCTTTGCGAGCCATTGACCGCCGGGTGGCGCACGTGCACTTAGGCGACGTTGGACCTGAATCGCTGAAGCGGCTGGCGAACATCGCGATTTAGCGGTTGTGGGGAGGAAGGGGTAGGGCGACCACGAGGGTCGTCCCTAGGAAGGGGAGAGGAGGAGGTCCGTAAGGGCTTGTTCCAGATCTTCGTCTGTTATCAGGCCTTCGAACCTGTCGTGGATTCTACCCTGGGCGTTGATGACGAAGACCCACGGCTCCGTGGTCAATCCCCACTCCAGGAACGCTGGTATGGGAACCAACCGGCCCTGGTTCCGAGCCGTTTCGAGGTCCCACGGCTCTATGTGGATGAAATTTACCCTGTCGCCGAACCGTTCCTGAACTCGCACCGCCGCATCCAACACGGGGCCGCAGATGGCGCTGGTGCAGAACATGGGCGTGCTCCACACGAGGACGAAGGGTTTTTCTTCCTCCAAGGCCTGGGCTACGGATAGGGAATGCATGTTGTCGGGAGGTTCCCGGCTTTCTATCTCCTGGATGCTTGAAACGTCGCGCACGGTGAGATTTTGGATGGGCGGGGCAGCTTCCCCCACGCCCGGAGCGGAAGGCTCAGGCAGGACGTTGAAGGCGAGGTCGCCCACAGTCGGTCCGGGAGCGTCGTCATTCGCCAAGGCGAACCTTGCTTGCCAGACGCCGGGGCTTTGGAAGTTGACTCGCGCCATGTATTGCCCGCGAACGTCCTGGTGATTGTGGACAAAACCGGCGTCGTGGAGATGGGGCGTCACGCCTGAAACTTCCCGATATTCCGTGTCCCGACGGAACCGATGGCGCCACTCCGTATCCTGGAGGTAGAAGAAGCTGACGGAAATGTCAGCGTCTGCCAGGGGTTCTCCTTCCATGGACGCGAGGGCGAAGGGGAACCGGTTCTCTCCCACGACGAATTCGCTGGCGCCCAGAAAGGAGTTGTATTGGGGGAGCTGCTGCGAGGGGGCGCTGGGGGCGTCTAAGAGAAGCCAAGCCGAAATGACTGCGGCAAGCGCAAGGGTAATTACGAGTACGGCTATCCAGGGGCGGCTGAGATGCGCCCTTTTAAGTTGAGTCAACATTAGAAGAGAGGGATGGCAGATTATTCGGATTGCCGGAAGGCATGGGAATGCGGAGAACTAACTACAACTGAGGGAATTGGCAACGCCTATGGTTAATCCGGGACCTGGTTGCTAGTGGTGATGGCCGCCCGAACCGGGCGGGGAGTCGGTGGGCTTTCAACAACCGGGCTGGCCGTGGTTTCCGCAGCACAATTGAAGTCCAAATATCTTGGTGCAGTTATTTGTTACGAAAAGGCGACATTTTCGCGGTAGAGGAAGGGAAACCAGCAGGTTCTTGAAGGCCTGGACTAGGCGTCCCCTAGCTTCTTGTGGATGCGACAAAGAAGAGCCTTTCGGATGGTTTGCCTAATGATAGCACGATACGTTTGACGATGGAGTGTAAAGGGAGGCGCTGGAGCAAAAAATGGATTCCCGTCTACACGGGAATGACGGAAGAGGGGGAGTGTGGGGTAGACGGGGATTGCTACGACAACGAGATTCCTCGGCTCCGCTTTGCTTCGCTCGGAATGACATATGGTTGGAGGGGATGGGTCCCCGCATGCGCGAGGACAACGGGTGGGGATGGATTCTTGCCTGCGTTTTCATGGGGGTGGGCTCTTTGCGGGAATGATGGGTGTGAG
>CAYNJI010000092.1:0-2130 GCA_964397605.1 uncultured Dehalococcoidia bacterium
AGTGACCCGTCACGCAGTGACCCGTCACGCAGTGACCCGTCATGCAATGACCCTAGACCCCGCTGTCCTTGAACACCTTTGCCTTGACCGCCAGACTCTTAGCCGTCCGCATCATCCTCTCAACCTGAGCCTCCGTCACCGGCCGCTTCACCTTGCCGGGCACCCCCGTCACAAAGGATCCCTCCGGGACCTCGTGATTGGCCAGCACCACCGCGTTCGCCGCCACCAAACACCGCCTCCCCACCGTCGTCCCGTTCAAGATCGTGCTGTTATTCCCCATCAGAGACCCCGATCCGATACGCTGGCAGTGCACCACCACGCAGTGCCCCACCGTCACGTTATCCTCAATGACCATGTGGCTCCCGTGGATAACCGACCCCTCCTGCACGTTCACGTAGTTGCCCAGCACAACCGGGCCGTCCCCGTCTCCGCGAATCGTAACGCCGGGCCAAACGCTGGAATGCTCCCCAATCTCCACGTCGCCAATCACGTAGGCAAACTCACTGACCCAAGCCGTCTCCGCAATGCGGGGCGTCTTTCCTCCAAGGCTCCTTATCAACGCACTCCTCCTGATGGATTAAATCCCTTGCTCACCCTACGACCCCCTCCGCACTCTTCTTGATGGGCTTCCGCATCACCAGAAAAAGGACCGATCCCGCGCCCACCATTCCCGAAATGATCAGAAAGCCGCTGCTATAGCTGTAATTGTCCGCCATGAATCCCGCCAAGAGCGGTCCCACTATCATCCCCATCATCATCACCACCTGCGAATACCCATTGATCAGCGCAAAATCTTTCCGCCCAAAGTATTCCCCCCGCATGGCCGTGATTATCGGCCCGCGAGTCCCCCAAGCAAGCCCCTGCACTACCGCGTACACCATCAATGACCCGAATCCCGTCGCCATCGCCAGCAGCACCATCGCCACCCCGTGACCCAGCAGACACACCGCCGCGATATGCCTCTTCGAGTACCTATCTCCCAGAAATCCCCCCATTGGCTGGCACACCATCATCACCGATGAAAGGACCACCACCACCAGCGCCGCACTAGCCCCGGTCAAGCCCAGGTCCTCCTCCATATACGCCACCTGATGTACTCCCGTCGCGGAGATGGCTACCAACGCCAGCGCATGACATACCGAAATTATCCAAAACGCCGGCGTTCGCAACGCTTCCCGCCACGTGAAATCCTCCTCCGCCGGTGGAGTAAGCCCACGCCTCGGTGCCTCCTCCCCCTCAGACGTGCCAACTTCCTTCGGGTCGTCTCCATCCGGCAAGTAGCCGTAGGGTTCCGGGCTGTAGCGAACTACCTGAGAAATGGGTAGACCCAGAACAAGCAGAAGCACCCCCGAAGCCAACGCCGTTAACTGCCATCCATACTCCGCTATCGACCAGGCAAGCAACGAGGAAAAAATTACGCCTCCCAATCCCAGTCCCAACATCGATATCCCGAACGCCTTGCTTCTGTTCCGGCGGAACCAGTTGTTGATCGACGCCACCACCGCCGCGAACCCTGCCAAGCCTGAACCCAACGCCATCACCAGAATCGCCGCGTAGAAGATAAAAATGTTGTTGGCCTGGCTCAGAAACGCGAACCCCAGCGCAAACACCACAAACCCCACCAGCATAACCCTCTGCGGGCCGTGCCGCTGGATCAAGTACCCCTCCAACGGCCCCAGCAGCCCACTCTCCAGCCTGGATAGGGAAACTGCCCCGGACATCGCCGTACTGCTCCAGCCGAACTGAGACTGTATCGGCAGAAAGTAAAACCCGAACCCGTTGAAGAACAACCCGGAAGACAGCGTCATGCTCACCAGCCCGGCGATGACTATCCACCAGCCATAGAAGAGCCTCTTCGGTTGGGCTAAGAACCAGCCAACTATCACGGACGGGCCATCAACTGCGATTCATTCTTGCGATTCGAGGTCTCGTAGATTCCCTGCTGTCCCTCAGGCCTCGGCGCGACCCGCCGGACTCGAAGAAACCCGCAGTCTCCCCAACAACCGCCGCGACGCCTCCGCCACCTCCCGCACCGCGTCGTCAAAAGCCGATGCATTTACCTTGGAGGGCTGCCGGTACCCGCTTATCTTCCGCACGTACTGCAACGCCGCCGCCTCTATCTCCTCAGGG
>CAYNJI010000092.1:2230-4775 GCA_964397605.1 uncultured Dehalococcoidia bacterium
AGCGCCATTCAAGCCAATCGAGCCGGTATGCAAAACTGACATGCTTCTGCACATGTTGATTCCGCCGTTCTAGCTAACCGAGCCGCTATGTAAAGCTGACATGCTTCTGCACATGATGAACCACTATCCTAGATGATCGATCCAGATAATCGCGTAGACGGAAAATATGACATGCTTCTGTACATGATGATAGCGCCATTCAAGCCAATCGAGCCGGTATGCAAAACTGACATGCTTCTGCACATGACCGCTTTGTCCCTAAAGCCTGATGACACCCACGTCCCCCTCGATGCTTATCTCCGTGCCGTAAGGCTTGGACACCACTTGAAGCCACCGCAGCGCCTGCTGCGCCACCGGCCCGTAGGCCATCACCGGCCTCCCCCGTTGGCTCATAGGCTGCTGGAACCCCAGGTCGATGGGATGCAGCCGGATCTCCTTCAGTTCCCCGTTCACGTAGTCGCAGAGAGCCACCACACTCCGGTAAAAGACCGGGTCTGCGGCAAAACCAAACTGTCCCCCGCCGGAACGGGCCAACCCCCAGTCTCCGGGGTTGTGCTCGTCGCCAAGATTTAGACCTCGATACACCGGCTCTGGCACCCACTGGACCGTCTCGTTCTGGAAGATGAAGTTCCCCAAGCTATAGAAGATAGGCCGGTTCTTGTATATCTCTATGCCCCTCAGAAAGTGCGGCCCGTGGGCAAAAAAGAGGCTGCACCCCTGGTCAATGCTGAAATGGGCAAATTCCTCCAGAAACTTTGGCGGCGCAATCCGGGACCCCCCGTGGTATTCCCCTTCCTCGCCGCTTTCGTGGCAGTGCACCCCGTAAATCGGCCAGTCGGCGGCCTTCTTTGCCCCCCTTATCCAATTGCTGATGCCCGCCAAATCGTCCCTGTTGCACGCCGTCGTGATGCCGTACTCCTCGGCGAGGGAAAACTTCCCGCCCATGAACCGCAACTCTCGACGCGGGTCATACTCGTCCACCTTCACAGGGTGGAACTGGCGGCCGGCCATCTCCCGCTCCTTGAATCCCAACTCCTGATTCGCCTTGTGCAGCGCGTCGAAGACGTCACTCTCCACGTGATTCATGACGTTATGCCGCAGCGCGTTCACCCCCGGCTTGCCGGGAAAATCCGGCCGTCCGAATCCCGCCGGCGAGTCCTTCGAAAACGTCGTCGTTGCACTCATCACCGCCACCCGTCCGCCGGCAGTGTCCAGGTACGCCGGAGCCCTGGCGTGGTCCAGGTCCCTGCCACCCCCCGCCTGCTTCAACCCCCGGTCTCTGCAGTGCTCCAACGTCTTTATGAACCCCGCCTCCGAGTAGTCGTAGGAATGGTTATTCGCCGTTGTCACCACGTCGAAACCCATCCACTTAAGCTCGGTTATGTTGGAAGGGTCCGACACCTGGAACGACACCGTGTCCTTGTACTCCCAACTCATCTCGTAGTCGTGGAAGAGCATCTCCAGATTCACTACACTTGCGTCGGCGTCTTTGAGCAGCTTCACCAGGCTCAAGAAAGACTGCTCCCGAAACATTTGCATGGGACGGGTTATCATGGCATCCCCTGCCACTGCGATGGTTATATTCCCCTGGGCCGAATCGTAAATCATCTCCCCTCCACAACTGTTGCTCTACCGCCTCTCCCATCCCCTCATCCGGTTGGATTCTGAACCAACCCACCCCTAGAGTCAATAGCGTCGACCCTCATGTACAATAGGGCCAGCAATCTGCCAACGCAGGAGAGTCGACCGGTGCACTATATCGTCTGGACCCTCATAGCCATGTCCGCATACGCGGTCATGATTATTCTGCTGAAGTTCTCCCTGAAGAGCATCCCGCCGGAAGCCGCCGTATTCGTGACCAACTTCTTTCTGGTGGCCGCCGCCCTCCTCTGGGCCCTCTACCGAGGCGTGAAAATTACGGACCATCTGGCCTTCAACCAACCCACCCTCTTCCTCGTCCTCTCCGGCGTCGCCCTGAGCATCGGCATCATCAGCCTGTACATGGCCCTTAGCCGAGGCCCCATCTCCACCGTTTCGCCCCTCTTCGGAATGAATATCGCCTTGGTTGCAGTCCTCGGATTCTTCATCCTCAAGGAACCCATAAGCATCGAAAGAATAGCCGGCGTAATTCTGGCCGGTGGGGCCATTTTTCTACTGACCCGGTAACCCAAATACATAACCCGACGAACGAAAGGAGAATACATGATTGGCGTTTTGACCCACCACTGGGCCAAGGACGATAAAATCGACGAGGCGCGAAGGCTGCTAGAGGGCAACGGACGCGCCCAGAGCCAAGCACCGGGCTTCGGCGCGCGGACGACCCTCTACTCCCTCACCGACCCCACCAAGATTACGACCCTGGTAACATGGGACAGCAGCGAGATCTACGACCAGTGGCGCGCCAGCCCGGAGCGGGCCGCTGCCATGGCCGGCGCCGGCGTTCTATGGTCCCGCCCGCCGGAGTCGGAGCGATTCCAACTGGCAGACTAACCTGGATTGTCCTCTGTAGGGGCGGTTCGCGAACCGCCCAGCCGCACCCTAGACC
>CAYNJI010000093.1:0-4768 GCA_964397605.1 uncultured Dehalococcoidia bacterium
CTAGTGTATCATAGGTGTATGGTACGCACCAATGTGGATATCGACGATCGGGCGTGCGCCGAGGTGATGCGGCGATATCAGCTAGCCACCAAGCGCGACGCGGTCAACTTCGCCCTCCGCACCCTGGCTGCGGAGTCCCTATCCTTAGCTGAGGCCCGCAACCTCCGCGGCATCGGCTGGGAGGGCGACTTGGACGCAATGCGGTCTTCATCCTCGCCGTGATTCTGGTCGACTCCTCAGCCTGGATAGAGTTTCTTCGAGACACGGGATCTACGGTCTGCGAGGCGGTGGACCGGTTGCTAGCGCAGGAAGTGGCCGTCTGCGACGTGATACGCATGGAGATCCTCGCGGGCGCACGCGACGAATCGCACTTGGCAAGCCTACGACGCCTGCTTGCCAGGGCCGCCATGATCAGTACCCGGCCAACGGACTATGAAGACGCCGCTGCGCTCTATCGTCGCTGCCGCCGGGGAGGAGAGACCGTTCGCAAGCTGGTCGACTGTCTCATCGCCTCGGTAGCCATACGCGCTGGTGTGGCCGTTCTGCACCAGGATGCTGATTTCGACACCCTAGCCCGTCATACGAAACTGCAAGTGCACCAATCCAATCCTTAAAGGCTTCTTACCCCTGATTGACAGCCTCCGTCAATTCTGATGCAATAGGGGTGGTATGCATTCACAAATTCGGGGCTAGGAGGCGCCGCTATGACAAACACTTTCGTCTACGTTGGACTCGGCACGGAAGGAGGCGACGAAGGCCACGGCCTCTACCGCCGCTCTCTTGACGGCGACTCTTGGGAGCTTAAGGTTGACGGGCTTCCTCCCGACCCTGAAATCCGCGTCATCGCCATTGCGCCCAATGACCCCGCCGTCATCTACGCCGGCGCGCAGGACGGCCTCTATCGCAGCAGGGATCGCGGCGACTCCTGGGAGAAGATGACCCTGCCGGGCGAACCCGTGCCCGTCTGGTCCGTTGCCTTCCATCCTCACAACCCCCGCGTCGTCTACGCCGGTGGTGAAGAAACCAAGCTCTACGTGTCCGAAGACGGCGGCGAAAGCTGGGAGCTAATGCCCATCAGCGCCACCTTCCCTTCGGTTACTACCACCCCTCGCTCGATGCCCAAGCGGGTCTTAGCCCTGGCCCTGGACCCGGACCGTCCGTCCGACATGTACGCCGCCATCGAAGTGGGCGGCCTTCTGAGAAGCACCGACGGCGGAGCCACCTGGGAGAGCGTCAGCGAAGGACACTACCAGAACGACGACCCCGTGGACATGCATAGCGTGTTGGTCAGCAGCCACCGGCCCCGCCACATCTCCACCATCTCCCGCATCGGCCTCTCCAGAAGCACCGACGGCGGCGACCACTGGTCCCCCGGGAGAATTCAGATGCTCAGTCAGCGCGGCACCTACTGTCGGGTGATTCGGGAAGACCCCCAGGACCCCGACACCCTCTATGTAGGTGCAGGGCCGGAGTTCAGAGGAAATCCGGGCGCCCTCTTTCGCAGTCGGGACGGGGGCGACAGTTGGAACCAGGTGGACATGGGCCTGACGCTGAATTCCACCCTCTTCGGATTCGCCATCAACGCCGCAGACCCTAGCCAGATGTACGGGGCCACCCGTAACGGACAAGTAGTGGGCACTCGCGACGGAGGGCAAACGTGGGAAGACCACTCGTTGCCCCAGGGAGTCAGCGAAGTCAACGCCCTGGCCATCGGCTAGAATTGGGCTGCCTAGTGTCGAAAGCCACCACCCCACCTATAGCAGCAGCCACCAACATCGCAGAGGCGGGGTCGCACTACGCCGCCTACTACGCTTGGGCCAATTAGCGGCCGGGAATTCCCGCCAAAACTTAATCTGTTAGGAGAATCAGAATGTCCATCCCCGCCACAACGGTTATCAAAGCCAAGGCAGTAATTGACGGCACAAGCGATAGGCCCCTAGAGCACGCCGCCGTCATCGTCGAGGGAGACACCATCAAGGAAGTGGTCCAGGGAGACCTGTCCGGCCTTCCCAGCGGCCCCCACGTTCGCACCCTGGACTATCCTGAGGGCTACCTTCTACCGGGGATGGTGGACGCCCATACCCACCTGATCTTCGGCGAATATGGCTCCTCCTACGAGGAGGTCATGGAGAACGACTCCGACCAGATATTGTTGATGCGGGCCGCCAGGAACGCCCTAACTCATCTCCACGCCGGCGTGACGACCATGCGGGAGAACGGGGCCCGAAACCGCGTAACCTTCGACCTACGGGAGGGCGCCCGTCGCGGCTACGCCACCACCCCCCGCCTCTACCTCTGCGGTCGACCCGTTACCCTCACAGGCGGCCACTTCTACTGGTGCAACCAGGAGGCCGACGGTGAAGACGGGGTGCGAGCCGCCGTGCGGGAGCTGGTCAAGGACGGCGCCGACCACATCAAGATCATGGCATCCGGCGGAGGCACGGCTATCACCGACAACCGCAGGACTTCCTACAGTGTCGAAGAGCTGCGGGCCATAGTTGACGAGGCCCATAACTTCGGCAAGCTGACCACCGCCCACTGCCTGGCCACTCAGAGTCTCGTCAACGCCCTGGAAGCGGGGGTGGACATGATTGAGCACGCCGGCTTCCTCGAGCCAGACGGCTCCTTCAAGTGCGACCAACACATCGCCGAGCGCATCGCCGAACAGGGCGTGTACGTCAGCCCAACGGTGCAGACAGGGTACCGCCAGCGGGAGGCGCTGGTGGCCAGGGAGTTGGAGCGCCCCCTGACCGCGGAGGAACAGGGTCGGCTGGACGGGCTCAAGGCCAAGTGCGAAAGCCAGATGGAGTTTCTGGGGCGCATGTGGACGGAATGCGGCATCAGCATCATCTCCGGCACCGACGCCATTCAGATCTTCGGCGACTACTGCCTGGGGCTAGAGCTTATGGCCGAATCCGGCATGAGCAACATGGACGTCATCCGCGCTTCTACCAGCGTGGCGGCCAAGTCCATCGGCGCGGGCGACATCTTCGGCAGCCCCACTCCTGCCATGGGCCCAGACATGGTCGTGGTGGACAAGGACCCGCTGGAGGACATTCGCGCCCTTCGCTCCATGACCATGGTTATGCGGGCCGGAGAGCAGATAGTCTAGCCCCACACCCTACGGGCGGAACCAACCATTCCTTTAGGGGCAGGTTTAAAACCTGCCCCTACTGTCGCTTTCGCCCTCCGGATAATCGGGCGCGGGGGCCTGTCTCCGGCACCATCAGCCCCACAACCAGCAGCCCCCAGGAAAGCACGGCCCACAGCATGAAGCCGGGGATAAATGACCCCAGCCAGTCCGTCATGAACCCTACCGACATGGGGCCTACGATGGCAATCCCGCTGGCCACGGCAAACATAGTTGCCCAGGCCACCGCCACCTGTCCCTCCGAAATGCCCTTCAACTCCATGGGAATCGTCATGAGCACGGGCAGATAGATAAAGCTGGAGATGCCCAGGGCAATAATTGCGGTGTATATGACCACTTCGTTCTGGAAGAGGAAGCAGCCCATCCCCGCCAGGCCCACCACCGCGCCCGGGATTACCAGGAAGGGCTTTCTCACCCCCAATCGCGCACTAAGAAACCCGCCCGTCAGCGACGCCACGACGCCCACTATGGAAACCAGGCCTACTATCGAGCCCGCCTTCGTGAGGGACATCCCAAAGACCTCGTTATAGTAGGTGGGCAGCCACGTTGTCAGCGCCAGATTCTGGGCGAATGCCGCGCCGTCGGCCAGACCCAGCAGCAGTATCGTCTTGGAGCGAACGGACCTCGCCATCTCCCGGATGGACACCCTTCGCACCTTCCCCACTGCGGCGGGCGGCGGCACCCTGCCGAAGGCCACCCACACCGCCCCAACCACCAGCATCGCCGCCCCGAAAACCATAAGCGTCGCCTGCCATCCAATTGCCGAAGACATCGGCCCGGAGGCGAAGGTGCCTATGCCAATGCCCAGGATGAAGAAGGTCATGTGCAGGCTGTTCATCAGCGGCAGCTCCCTTACGCTGAACCACCGCATAAGGATGGGCGCCGTAGCCGGCATGACTAACACGAAGGCCAGAGCGTGTATCAGCCGCAGCGACAGCAAGACCATGAAGTGGTCCGCCAGGAAAGTCAGGCCCATGGCGGCGGCAACCACGCATCCGATGGCGAATACGAGCTTGAGGGGCGCCTTAGCCGCCAGCAGCCCTCCAGGGATGACGAACAGAGCTTGAATTATCAGCACACCGGACATGAGAAAGCTGGCGGCGCCCCGGCTCACCTGGTAGTCATCGATGATGAGGGGCAGGACGGGTGTTACGACGGAGAAGTTGGCGGAATAGAAAAGATTGAAAAGCAGGATTATCCCTGCTATGACGAATCGATATCGGCTCTTCTTTGGGTCCAACTTAATTTCTAATGGAGGCGCACCCTGCATGCTTTCTGCCGTAGGGGAGACTATCTTAGACGCACTAGGTGGAGTTTGTCATTCCGAAGGGCACCGGAAGGAGAAGGGGAGGGCAGGTTTGAAACCAGCCCCTACGGGTTAGGGTCTTGCCATCGGATAAATCGTCTACGCAATAAACGGGGAAAGGGCGGTTCGCGAACCGCCCCTACCAGATGGGACGGTTCGCGAGCCGCTTCGGGACAATCATTGACTTTTGGTATGTCCTGTAACTACAATTTTGCAATATAGTGAAGGGCGACTGTGCTTGCGTTGGACTTGGAACCAGGCCAAGAATCGGGCGAATCTTAGAGCGCACGGCCTCAGCTTCGAGGCTGCAG
>CAYNJI010000094.1:0-4078 GCA_964397605.1 uncultured Dehalococcoidia bacterium
CCCCTGAAGACAACCAATAGAATACGTATACTTACACTGTGAATAAGTATACGTGAAAAGGACTACAGGTTGCGATGAAACAGAAGCTTACCATCAGCGTGGACGCCGAGTTAATTTCGACGGCCAAGCGTTACGCCCGCGCACGCGGCGTCTCCCTTTCATCATTGGTGGAGCAATCGCTTAGAGAAATGACGAGAGGGGAAACGCCATCCTTCTCCTCTCGTTGGCGCGGCAAGTTTCGGGCGGCCCAGCACGAAAACGACCCACGATACGACGCGTTAGCCCCAAAATACCTCCAATGATGCTTCTTGACACCGACGTGCTTATAGATGTCGCCCTCGACAGGCATCCTTATTCGGAATCGGCTTCGGAGCTTCTGAACCGGTTAGAGCATGGAGTGGGTGACGCAAGCGTGGCTTGGCATTCCCTATCCAATCTCTATTACATCGTTACTCCTGCCATTGGGGGAGTAGGCGCTCGCGATTTCATTGTCGAACTAACCCGCTTTGTAGAGGTGGCGTCAACGGATACGGATGACATCCGCTATGCCGCTGGGCTGCCGATGTCTGACTTTGAGGACGCGATGCAGGTTGCTGCCGCCCGCGCCTGCGGAGCGCGATGCATAGTCACCAGAAACCTTAGAGACTACGAACACTCTCCAATTCGCGCCACACCACCCCTGGAGGCGATCCGCGGATTTTTCTGATGCTTGGCTATACCACGCTGACTATGCGAAGCTCTTGTCACGCGGCAAGACCAGACTGCTCCGTCCACGCGTCCTGACCAATAACATAGGGGCCGGTTTTAAACCGGCCCCTATCAAATGCCTCTGAATATCTGGGCGCGCCTATTCGTCTTCGTTGTATCTCACGCCGCAGATGGTCTCCATAACCAACCGGGTAACCACGTAAGGGTCCATGTTGGCGTTGGGCCGCCGGTCTTCGATGTAGCCCTTCTGGTCATGTTCCACTTGCCAGGGAATACGCACCGACGCGCCCCTGTCCGACACGCCGTATCGGAATTCCTTGTAGGAGCAGGTCTCGTGCAGGCCGGTGAGCCGCTCTTCGATGCCATAGCCGTAGTTTGCAATATGGATTTCGTGGCGGGTGCCCAGAGCCTCCGCCGCGTCGATGCAGGGCTGGTAGCTCTGGCGCATCTCCCTGGTGGAGAAATTGGTATGAGCGCCGGCGCCGTTCCAGTCGCCGCGGGCGGGCTTGGGGTAGAGAGTAGCGTTGATGCCAAAGTCCTCGGCCACCCGGTAGAGGAGCCAACGGGCGAGCCAAAGCTGGTCGGAGACCTCCACGGCGGGCAAGGGGCCAATCTGAAACTCCCACTGTCCGGGCATAACCTCGGCGTTGATGCCCTCAATCTTCAACCCGGCCTCCAGGCAAGCCTCCAGGTGAGCCTCCACTACCTCCCGGCCGTGGACCTCGTCGTCGCCCACGCCGCAGTAGTAACCACCCTGGGGCGGGGGATAGCCGGACTCCGGGAAGCCCAGGGGTCGAATGCCCTTGAAGAAGGTATACTCCTGCTCGATGCCGAAGATCATTTCGTGTGTTCTAGTCATTTCGGCAACGGCTGCGCAGGCTGTGCGGGTATTGCTCGCGTGGGGAGTCAAGTCCGTGTTCAGTACCTCGGTCATAACCAGGATGTCTCCACGGTCCCTCTCCAGCATCGTGTCCAACTTCTTGCGAACCGGGTCCTTTATGGAGAGAACGGGCCGTATGACGCAGTCGGAGTTCGAGCCGACTGCCTGGTTGGTGCTGGAGCCGTCGAAGCCCCAGAGGCCTGGTTGCTCAACTCTCATGCCAACCTTGGTCTTGGAACGGATCTTGGCGGTGGGCTTGGACCCATCTATCCATATATACTCTTCTCTTCGATAGTCTTCCCTTCTTATCAGCATATCTCCCTTCCAACTCCTTCATTGTTTATCTGCGACTTCCGCGGCGTCGAGCAAACAATTCCTCGTGTAGATCTGCCACATTTCGAGACGGAACCCCAACCTTCCTGAAAGGTTGGCACAGGCCCCGCGCCGCATTGGAAACACGGTAAAAAATATAGCAGAAAGAGCGTCGCACTTCAATTTGTTTGGGGCGCAGGGTCTATGCTACATGGTGTCGCGGAAGGCGGTCGGCGGTCGGGTGGAAACAGGGCAAGACAGTCCATTGTGAGGGAATCGACGTTATCCCGTCGCAGCCTGCCGTTTGCAGACAGTTAGGCCTGACACGGAACCAGCAAACGCGTCCATTGCAGCAGAGCGCCCCAAACCAGTGCCTATTACGCAACTCTTAATAGAGGGGAGGATTATTAAGTTTTGGGCCTCGATTCTTAATAAGAACGGCCGAAGCGCTTTAGAGAGATTCCGTTCCTTCATTCAGGACAGAAACATACTCGGCGTAGGCGAACAATCGGTTGCGCTGCCGGCCCGTAATTTCTTGGACGATTCCCAGCCGTTCCAACAGCTTCATAGCCGACGATGCCCCGACGAAGGAGAGACCGCTGTTCTGCCCAGCCCGGGCGATAGACAACACGGGATGCTGAGTGAAGACCTGGTGAACTCGCAAGACGGAACCGGCCCGCAGACCTCCGCGTTCTTCGATGACGGCCCGGTCTCTGGAGAACATTGCTGTTAACCGCTGGGCGGTGACTACGGCGCTTTCCGACGTTGTGCGCACTCCTTCCAGGAAGAAGTCCAGCCACTTCTCCCAACCCCCCGTTTTCCGCACCTCCTCCAGTTGATTGTAATAGGCAAGGCGGTTCTGTTTTAGATAAAGGCTCAGGTACAACAGAGGCTCGCGTAGAACTCCGGCGTGGCACAACAGCAGAGTGATGAGAAGTCGGCCCATCCGACCATTGCCGTCAAGGAACGGGTGGATAGTCTCGAATTGCACGTGGGCCAACGCCGCCCGCGCCAGCCAAGGCAGACCATCATCTTCCGAGTGAAGAAATCTCTCCAAATCGCCCATGCATCGCTCAACCTCCGTGGGAGGTGGCGGCACGAAAACAGCGTTGCCTGGACGGCTCCCGCCAATCCAGTTCTGGGAACGCCGGTATTCCCCCGGCAGCTTGTCGCTCCCGCGCCCTGAGGAAAACAGGATGCAGTGAATTTCCTTCAGAAGCCTGTTCGATAGGGGAAATCCTCCGCGCATACGTTCCAGGCCATGCTCCAAGGCCCTCACGTAGTTGGACACTTCCACCACGTCGTCTAGTGGCACCCCAGCAGCACCCTCTTCTTCAAAGCGCAGTAGATCCGAGATAGATGACTGGGTACCCTCGATTTGTGACGAGAGGACCGCCTCTTTGCGGACATAGGCGTAGATGAACAGGGAAGGCTGCGGCAGGAGTACGGATATGGTGTCCAGCCGACCGAGAGCCAGCGCTGCACGCTCCAGAGACTGTTGCAGCGACCCTTCAAGTACTAGTGGCGGAGTCGGCGGCAACGGATTGGGGACGAAGGCGCGCACGAGTTCACCCCCCAACTGCCTGATTTCGTATCTACCTGTATCCTGTCGAATAACCACGGTTGCACCTGCTTGGTTATTATTCAACCTTTAATAGAATTGTATCTTATTAAGTTTTAGGCCTCAATTCTTAATAAGCCGGACATCCGCCGGTTTTGACACCCTCTGGGGGCGGTGGTATATTTCCCTCCGTCCTTCGAACCGCGGCCCACAGGAGTTGGCGTTGCCCCTGAACATTTTCGTACTGGCCAAGCAGGTCATCGACCCGGAAATGCCCCGCTCCGCCTTCCAGGTAGACCGGGAGAATCGCCGAGTCGTCAGCCCTTCCACCCTGCCGCCGGTGGTCAACGGCTTCGACGAAAACGCCGTGGAAGCCGCCCTTCGCATTAAAGACACCCAAGACGCCGTAATAACCGTCATCTCAATGGGCCAGAACTTCGCTCTGGATGTGATGAAGAAACCCCTCTCCATGGGCGCCGACAGCCTCGTACTTCTCCAAGATGACGCTTTCGCCAACACAGTGGACAGCTTCGCCGCAGCGAGTATCCTAACGGCGGCGATAAAGAAGCTCGGCCCCTTCGACCTCATCATCGCAGGACGACAAGCATCTGACTGGG
>CAYNJI010000094.1:4088-4764 GCA_964397605.1 uncultured Dehalococcoidia bacterium
GGCAGTGGCGGAGCTCCTTGACCTTCCCAGCGTCACCATAGGCAAGAAGGTGGAGGTGGGCGACGGTCGGGTGACTGTGGAGCGCCAGATGCCGGAGGGTACGGAGATAATGGAGGCCCCCTTGCCCGCCTTGGTAACGGTGAGCAACGAGTTGGGCCAGCCCCGCTACCCCACCCTGAGGGGCATCATGGCTGCCACTCGCAAGCAGCCCGTAGTCTGGTCTATCGGGGATTTGGGATTGGACGCCGGCCAACTTTCGCCGCAGGTCGAAACGATTGACCTGTATGTGCCGGTTACGGAAGCGGATTGCGAGTTCATCGAAGGGGAGGATGCCGCCGACGCCGGCCGGCTGCTGGCCCTCAAACTCAGGGAGGCCAAGCTCGTATAATGGACAATCGCGAGTTGAATGGTTATGTCTGAATCTGCAGGCGTTCTGGTTCTGGCGGAAATGGATGGCGGCGCCCTTTCGTCCACGGCGGCGGAACTTCTTGCCGCGGGACGCGAGGTGTCGGAAGGGCTGGGCTTGTCCCTTTCCCTTGCCGTGTCGGGAAGCGACGTCGGGCCGGTGGCGCAGGAAGCCGCAACTCTCGGCGCACAACGCGTTTACGCTGCGGAGGACGGGCTTCTGACCGGCGACCACCCGGAGCTTGTCCTGGAGGCGTGGTCACAGATATGC
>CAYNJI010000095.1:0-4742 GCA_964397605.1 uncultured Dehalococcoidia bacterium
GGTGGGGACTGTAGTAATTTTAGGAAAGCAGAGTTAGAGAACGTGAAACCCTTTGCCGGAACTTCTTTGACCGACGAAGCCCTGCGGCGGGGCGAAGTTCTCGTCACACGCTGGCGGGGCAAGATGGAGTACGCGTGGGACACGGGCGCCGCCGTGGGCCGGTTCATGGCGGGACTGAAGAACGGGGAAATTCTGGGCCTACGATGTTCCCAGTGCAAGCGCACCGTGGTGCCGCCGCGCGCCTTTTGCGAACTCTGCTATGTGCCAATGGACCGATGGACGCGTCTGTCGGACACGGGGGTTGTCAACACCTTCTCCGTGAGTTTCGTGAATTGGGACGCCACCCGCCGGGAGACGCCGGAGGTCCCTGCCGTTATAGAGATAGACGGGGCCAGCCCCGGAATGGGAATTCTTCACTTGCTGGGAGAAGTGGGGGAAGACCTGGAGACTGTGCTGACGAGGGTGGCAATAGGCAAGAGGGTTCAAGCGGTGTGGAAGCCGCCCGAGGAACGTGAGGGGTCTATCACCGACATCCGCTATTTCAAGCTAATTGACAGCGATATCGAAGGCGTTTAGGAGCGAGTGAGTCAGCAGATGATTGGGGAAATCGAGATGCCGGAGCGCATTGTCCAGTGGCGGGGAAACATTCCCATCCATCACCGCTATACAGTGGGCGTTGCTGGACAGCGGTTCTTCACCGCGCTGAGGGACGAGAAGATAATCCTGGCGTCGGAGTGTCCGAGTTGCCGGGATCGGTTCTTGATACCCAAGATATACTGCGAGCGTTGCTTCATGGAAACGCCGGACTGGAGCCCCGTGGAAGGCCCCGGCTTCGTGAAGACCTTCACGCTGATGCATCGCAATCTGGACGAGGAGGCTCTGTCGGAGCCTGTTGCGGCGGCGGTCATAGGATGGGAGGGCGTGCGGGGCGGCGTAGTCCACCTCGTTGCTGGTATGGACTTGGCGCGCCTTCGAATAGGTCTCGCCGTGGAGCCTCAGTGGCGCGAGGTCCGCACGGGTGGCATAGGCGACATACTATTCTTCAAACCCATTGACCGTCCATTTCATCGAGGAGGGGCATAATGGCCTTGGAACACATCAACCCTACCGACGTGGCCCCGCCACGGGGCTTTACCCACGTGGTGAAGGCAGGCGACGTTGTATATATTTCCGGGCAGGTGGGCAGGCGGCCCGATGGCACCCTGGCCGGTAGCGACATCGGATCCCAAACGGACCAGGTATTCCAAAACCTCAAAGCGGCGTTGGCATCGGTGGGAGCGGGATTCGAGCACATGACTAAGATAACCGTGTATCTGACCCACAGGGAGGACATACCGGGCTTCCGGGAGGCAAGGGATAGGTATCTCACGTCTGGCAACCCTCCGGCCAGTACGCTGGTGCTCATAAGCGGACTAGCAGAGCCGGAGTTCCGCGTTGAAGTGGAAGCCACGGCGGTCATTTAGCAGGCGGCTATGGGTTATACTTTCTCTCAAGATATCAACCTGTTTATGCTAAGCGAAATACTATCTTCCAACGTCCTATGGCCTTAGACTTCGAAATTGGCAACCCAGAAAAGCCCCGCGGTCATGCGCTGGTCTATTTCCGCGACAGCATGGGCTCGGAGAAGCTATACGCCACCTATGTAGTGGTGTTTCCGTTGCCGGTGAACATTGCCAAGTACGTCCCGCCATTCCTGGCCACTTCCCTGGGCGGTGCATCGGTAGCAGAGATTTCGTCCTTCCCAATGCCGCCTGTGCCCGAGGATGTTGAGAGCTATGATCGGCTAATCCAGTTGGCGGAAACGCGAGGGGACGACCTGATATACGGTGGCACTCATTCGCCCCGGGACGTTGCTGGAGGAATGCAGGCCGTGGGCGAAATCGCCCACGAATACTCCGAGATCTGGTCGAAGTTTGACGATGCTCAAAAGGTCCCCGCTTTGGAAGAGTCTGCGGAGGAGGGGTTGGGCGTAAGCGAGGTGATGTACAGCTTGTTGGGCGAGAAGGACCGGTTGAACGAGCTTTCCAAGCTTGTGGTAAAGTTCCGGTACGCCATGGAGGGCCGAGACATGGAGATGCGCGAGGAGGTGAGCAGCGAGCTTCGCACCCTGGCCCGCTTTCTCCCCGAACGCTACCACGTGAGCAAGCTGATCAATGCGGCCGAGGACTTCTCCAGTCGTGGCACTCGCTTGGCACAGCTATATCTGGAGCGGTGCTACGGTCTCTCAGACGAAGATACGGCTAAGGTGGAAGACCTGGACCGGGAGATTCGGGCAATGGAATCCTCCGACTAGCTGCCTGTCCCTCGACGTCAAGGCCTGACTTCCCCGGCTAAGGCGGTCTTAAATGCACCTGGCGCGTCTGAATCTGGTGAATTTTCGGGCTTTTCGTAGGCTGGAGATAGATTTGCCTGCGGGGCCAAGTCTTCTGGTGGGGGCCAACGCCCAGGGTAAGACTACCATCTTGGAGGCCGTCTATCTGCTGGCCATCGCCAAGTCCTTCCGGGCGGAGAACGAGCGAGAGGTGGTCAACTGGGAAGCGGCATCTACTCTGGAGCAGGCGGCGGTGGATGGGTTGGTGCAGAAGGAAGAAGGCCGCACTCGGATTATCGTTGGGTACCAGCCCCATCATAGGGCACGGGGCGGCACTTCCGATGGCGCACCCATCTACTCTGTTCGCAAGGAAGTGCGGGTCGACGGGGTGCGAAGGACGGCGGCGGAGCTGGTGGGGCTGATGAACGTGGTGCTCTTTTCAGCGGAGGACTTACGCTTGGTTCAGGGTTCGCCCTCGGTTAGACGTCGATACCTTGACATTCTCATTTCGCAGTCCAGTCCCGCGTATCTACGGGCTCTGCAGCGCTATCAGAAGGTGCTTCACCAGCGTAATCAACTGCTGAAGCTCATCCGCGACAGGCAGGCGCGAGGGAGCGAGATGGCCTTCTGGGACGAGCAGCTAGTGGAGTCGGGTTCTCTGATAGTTCAGCAGAGGGCGCAGACGATGGCTGTTCTGGCAGAAACTGCGAGGGTCACCCTGCAAGAACTTACAGGGGGCGCGGAGGACCTGCGGTTGGAGTATCTGCCCAGCGTTGCGCCTGCCGCCGACGCCAAAGCCTGTGCCGAGGGTTTTCTCAGAGGTCTGGAAGCCTCAAAGGGGCGAGAGGTCCGGCTGGGGTCGACGGCGTTGGGGCCTCACCGGGACGATTTCCAGCTACTGGTGAACAACGTCGACATGGGGGTTTACTCGTCACGCGGCCAGGCGCGGACGTTGGCCCTAACGCTACGGCTTTCGGAGGCGCAGTACCTTACAGCCTACAAGGGGGAGCCTCTGTTGTTGCTAGACGACATACTCTCGGAGTTGGACGAACGGAGGCGAGTGCAGGTGTTGGAGCGGGTGTTGGCGTACGGCCAATCGGTGATAACGGCCACTGACTTGGAGCCTTTCAGCAACGAGTACTTGTCCAGAGCGTCGGTATTCCAGCTACAGGATGGCAAGCTGAAGAGGGCCGACGGCTAGTCGTCGTTGAAGCGAAGCTTGGTGCCGGTGCGTGCTTCGTAGAGGAGGGCCACGGCGTCGGCGTCAAGGTCGCCCAGGTCCTGGCGTAGGGCGGCGCGGTAGATCTGGGCAAAGAGGTTGGAGGCTTCCATTGGCAACCCCAACTCCCGGCCCAGTTCCGTGGCGAGATGCACGTCCTTGGCGGCCAGTTTCAGGGTGAAGCCTGGTTCGAAGTTTCCCTGAAATAGGGTGGTGGGGAATTTGCCTTCCAGCACCCAGTTGTTGCCGGAGCCGCTGGTAATGGCCTTTGCAACGGTCTTGAGGTCGACGCCAGACTCGACTCCGAGCGTCAGGACTTCCGGCAGGAAGGCGGCGAGGCTCATGGTAACCAGGTTATTGCATATCTTGCATACCATGCCGCTGCCCGGCGGTCCGCAGTAGATGAGCTTGTCGCCGATGGAGCGCAGAATGGGTGATACTTTCTCGAAGATGTCGCGATCGCCGCCGACCATAATGGAGAGGGTGGCGGCCTCCGCACCGGGAACGCCGCCGCTTACGGGGGCGTCAAGGGCGGCTACACCACGGGCCTGAAATTCCTGGTAGATGCGTCGGGCAGAACTGGGGGAGTTCGTGGAAAGGTCCACGTAGACGGCGCCTTCGGACGCGCCTTCCAAGACTGACTGGGAGCCTAGGGCGACGGCCTCGACCTCGCGAGGGCCGGGGAGAGACGTGAAGATTATCTCGCTACCCTCGGCGGCGGCTTGGGGGGTGGGCGCCCAGGCGGCTCCCATCTCCTCCAGGCTGATGGTGGATTGTCGGTCCAGGTCGTGAACCGTCAGTTGGTGACCGGCCTCCAGGACGTGGCGGGCCATGGGGTTGCCGATGTGGCCAGTGCCGATGAATGCGATTTTCATGGGGCCTTCTCAGTTGTGAGTTTGAGGGTGGAATAGGAGCGGTGGCGCACCGGGGAATTTGCGATGGGGGAGGGGAAGAGGGTAGCGGCAGTTGGCTGCCGAGCCTGGATTCGAACCAGGGTTGCGTGATCCAGAGTCACGAGTGCTACCACTACACCACTCGGCAATGTTTTGGCCTCATAGATTATACTACAGTTAGTTTTGTGCACAAGGGAAAGTGTGATAAAATGCCGTATTGTTGGCGCATTCGTCTAGTGGACTAGGACACCGCCCTCTCAAGGCGGAGATCACGGGTTCGAATCCCGTATGCGCCACCAGAACCAACTGAGAAAGTCTT
>CAYNJI010000096.1:0-2277 GCA_964397605.1 uncultured Dehalococcoidia bacterium
GGAGAAGATACTAGACCTGTTCGATGTGCTGTGCGGGGCGCGAATCACCGTCAGCGACATGCGACCTGGTGGGGTGTTCAGCGATGCGCCGCCGGACTTTTGGCATGCGCTGGACGAACTGGTGCTGGAGGCTCCTCACCTGCTCCAGGAGTTGGAGCAGCTACTGATGAAGAACGAGATATTGTTGGTGCGGACGAAGAACGTGGGGGTGCTTTCGGCAGAATCGGCGATTGCCAACTCCGTCAGCGGGCCCGTGCTTCGGGCCAGCGGCGTGGGCTGGGACTGGCGGAAGATGGACCCCTACGACGTTTACGACCGGTTGGAGTTCGACGTGCCTTTGGGAGAACGGGGAGACAACTACGACCGGTTTCGTGTCCGAATCGAGGAGGTGAAACAGAGCCTTCGGATGGTGAAGCAGTGCGCCGAGGAGATTCGGCCTGGGCCCGTGCGCGCCGCCGGCATTGATGTGCCGTCGGTGGGTCTAACCATTGACCGGGATGAGATTAAAAAGCCGCTTGCGGAAGGGCCGGTCCGTACGAAACTGCCCTTTGTCCTGCGTCCTCCCGCCGGAGCGGAAGCCTACGGGCGGGTGGAGGCACCCAAGGGGGAACTGGCCTTCTACCTGGTGAGCGATGGCAGCATCGCCCCCTACCGGTGCAAGATACGCTCGCCTTCGCTAATAAATCTCACCGTCATACGCGAGTTGATGGTGGGGTGGAAGCTGGCGGACATGATTGTGACCCTGGGAAGCATTGACATAAACATGGGAGAGGTGGACCGCTGATGACCCCTTTCCTTCAGGATAACGTGGTCTTCCGGGAGGTGTACTGCTTCCTGGGCGGCAACGAGGGGAACGCCGGTTGGTGCGGTGGTGACGGGATCTTGCCGGCGGGCTTCGAGTGGGCGGCGTATTTCGCAGCGGGTTTCGTCATCATGTTCATTCTGATCAATGCAGCGCTGCTAGGGGCCGCCGCCTTCGTGTGGTCGGAGCGGAGGCTGCTGGCCCGATTCCAGGCGCGGCGGGGGCCGAATCGATGGGGGCCGTGGGGGATTCTACAGCCCTTCGCAGACCTGTTGAAGCTCATCATCAAGGAAGACATCATTCCCAATGCCGCCGACAAGCTGGCCTTCACGCTGGTGCCCATCATCATGCTGATGGCATTGCTGTTGAGCCTGGCAGTGATGCCCTTCGCCCGGAACACGTACCTGGTGAACCTGAACGTGGGCATACTGTACATAATAGCGGTGAGCTCCATGAGCACCATTGCCATCTTCATGGCGGGATGGTCTTCGGCCAACAAATACGCGATGTTCGGCGCAATGCGGGGCGTGGCGATGCTGATCAGCTACGAGATTCCGCTGGTGCTCTCCCTGGTGGGGGTGGTGCTAATAGTAGGCTCCATGTCGCTGGTGTCCGTGGTGGAAGCCCAGACCGTGCCCTTCCTTCTGGTGCAGCCGCTGGGAGCGCTGGTGTTCATGCTGGGGATATCGGCGGAGTTGAACCGGACACCCTTTGACATTCTTGAGGCGGAATCCGAGATAGTAGCGGGGTATCATACGGAGTACAGCGGCATAAAATTTGCGCTGATTCAGGCGGCGGAAATGGCGGGGGTGCTGGCGGCATCCGGATTTCTGGCGACGATATTCCTGGGCGGATGGTCGGGGCCGTTCTGGTCCGGACAGCTGGGGGCGTTGTGGTTCCTCGTGAAGCTGTCTGGCTTCGTGATGCTATTCATCTGGATACGGGCGACCTTCCCCCGCCTGCGCATCGACCAGATAATGGCCTTTGCCTGGAAGTTCCTGCTGCCGCTGGCGCTGATCAATTTCATGGTGACGGCGGTACAGGTATACTTCTTTGGGTTCTATCAATCTGAGGTTCCCGGGGAGATAACCCGCAACGAATTGTGGATAATGGCTGCGATTAACATTCCGGTGGCCCTGGCATCTATAGGGATCTTCGGACGGCTCAGCCGGGAGAAGGTGCGAGTGCCGGAGCCTATTTTTCAGAACATAGCGATGGCGCCCCGGGCCATGGAGGTGGACTAGATGTACGGATTTGGACTGGCGAAGGGCATGCTGGTGACGCTCAAGAATTTCATCCGACCGCCCTTTACGATTCAGTATCCTGAAGAGCGGATTCCCCAGCATCCCCGCTTTCGCGGTGAGGAGTTCGTCTGGTACGAGGAACGGTGCACGGGGTGCGCTTCCTGCGCCAAATACTGTCCTTTGGGCATCATCAAGATTGTCACTAGCCCCAGCAATACCGCGCCCTTGGAG
>CAYNJI010000096.1:2287-4719 GCA_964397605.1 uncultured Dehalococcoidia bacterium
CTACAACATCGACGTGTTCGACATCGACATCGGGCGGTGTATGTTCTGCGGTCTTTGTGTAGAGGCGTGCCCCTACGACGCGCTGTTCATGGGCAGCGGCTTCGAACGGGGTCGGTACGAGCGCAAGGACCTGGTGATTACCGTGGACGAATTGCGGCAGGCGGTGAAGAAGCCCAGCACCTGGTTCCGCCCACAGCTGGAGAGTTCCGGCTACGACCCGCAAAAGGACAACGAGTTGGACTGGCGGGCGGTGGGCCGGGAGAATTGGGCCTGGCATCAAAAGGAGAAGGCGGGGGCGCGGATTCAGTTTCGTCCCGGCCGGGTGGGCGCTCAGACCGACACGGACGACGACGAGGAGTCGGAGAGCTAGTCGATGCTGTTCCAAGACCTGATTTTCTGGGCGTTGGCCATCGTCGCGGTGGTGGGAGCGTTGGGGGTGGTGCTGCTGCGGGACCTCTTCCGCTCCGCCCTTCTTCTGGTGCTGGTGTTCCTCACCGTGGCGGGCTTGTTCTTTCTGCTGGCGGCGGAGTTCCTCGGGGTGGTGCAGGTGCTGATATACGCTGGGGCTATCAGCATACTGATCATATTTGCGATCATGCTGACCCAGAACGTGCAGCAGGGGAACCTGCCCAACAGGCTTCAATTCGCGGCGGTGTTACTTCCGGCGCTGCTTCTGGCGGCCCTGACGTTTGTGTTCTTCGATACGGAGTGGAAGCTCATTGCCGACCTGCCGGCCGCGGGAGGGATGGCCGTTGAAGACCTGGCTTTCAGTGACAACACCTTCAAGCTCTCGAAGCTGCTATTGGAGGAGTACGCCCTGGCCTTCGCTGCCGCCGGTGCGTTGTTGCTGGCGTCGGTGATAGGGGCTCTATCCCTGGTGAGGGAGAGATAGCGTGGACCTGGAGAAGTTCCTCATTCTCTCCGCGATTATCTTTGCTATTGGTCTATACGGTGCGCTGGCGCGACGGAACGTGATAACGGTGCTGATGTCCCTGGAGTTGATGTTCATCGCGGTAATGCTAGCGGCGGTGACCATGTCACGGTACGTGGCCAGCCAGGAAGTCCTGGCCCAGCCGGGTGTGGCGACGGAGGCTGTGCTTCAAACGCTGCTGACGGGACAGGTATTCGCGCTGTTCATAATTGTGGTGGCGGCGGCGGAGATAGCTTTGGGGCTGGGCATCGTCATAGCCTTCTACCGGAGCCGGGAGACGGTGGACATAAGCCAAGCTAATCTGATGAACCGGTAGGCGACTATGTGGGTGGACTTTATGAAGGCTCCAAACCTGACGGTGGCAGAGATGTGGAAAGAGGTGATCGAGGCGGAGGGGTTGCCGGTCAGACTTCTGCCCGAAGGGGATATTTTAGATTGGGCAGAAAGTGTCCCGTTCCGGGTAATGGTGCCACGGGGTAGGGAACACGTGGCCGAGGAGATTCTGAGGAAGCTCTAGTATGGAAGGCCCCATTGAAAGCGGCAAATGGCATAGACGGGAGAGGAGAACGCTAAGTTGATCTCCGAACCCGCCGTTTGGGCGATTTTCCTCCTGCCGGTGGGGGCGTTGGCGGTCAACGCCTTTGTCGTAAGGCCCCTTCTGAACCACCGGCCCGGCCTCGCAGCTTTAGTCATAGTCGCAGCCCTGGGCGCGGCGCTGGCGCTTTCCGTATGGACGCTCATTTCGGTAGTGGAGAACGGGACTCACGTCTTCGACGAATATACGTGGTTGGCCGTCGGGGGGATGGAGCTTCGCATCGGGTTGATGGTGGACTCTCTGACCGCCATTATGCTGGTGGTGGTGACGGGGGTCAGCCTGATGGTGCAGGTGTACTCCCACGGGTACATGAAGGGCGATCCCGGATACGTGCGCTACTTTGCCTTCATGGCGCTCTTCTCGGCGGCCATGATCGGGCTTGTCCTGGCGGGGAATATCATCCAACTCTACGTCATGTGGGAGCTGGTGGGCCTGGGTTCGTACCTGCTCATCGGATTCTGGCACAACCGGCCGGCTGCGGCCGCGGCGGCAAAGAAGGCGTTCCTGGTCACCCGCATCGGTGACTTTGGCTTCCTGCTGGCCATTCTGTACCTGTTCTTCAACCGGGCGGCGTTCATGGAGCAGGGACTGGACCCCTTGAATATCGCCGATATTCATGCCGCCGTGCCGTTGATTAAGACGGGGGCGATTGCGGCTCTTGGCGGATTGGGGCTAACGTGGGTTGCGTTGGGCATCTTTGCCGGCGCGGCGGGGAAGTCGGCCCAGTTCCCCCTGCACGTTTGGCTTCCCGACGCCATGGAAGGCCCGACGCCGGTGAGTGCGCTTATTCACGCCGCAACCATGGTGGCCGCCGGGGTGTTCCTGGTGGCGCGATTCTTCCCTGTGTTTGAGGCGTCGAATGAGGCTATGGCGGTGGTTGCACTGGTGGGGGCGTTCACGGCCCTC
>CAYNJI010000097.1:0-4712 GCA_964397605.1 uncultured Dehalococcoidia bacterium
GGCCCTCGGCATCTACGGAGTGTGGGTCGACTTTCGGGGAAAAGGCCTACCGGAGGACAGCCCCATTCAGCCCGATCGCATCGTTCGCTCCATCGTCGAACTCATACCACGTGACGAGGGGTAAAGGGCCTGTTGGGAAAAGAGCGCTAGTCCCTCGTTTTGGTGCCTGGGGAACCGATTCTATAAGCGCAGTTTACGCTTTCGTCTATCGTATCAATAATTGTAATATACATCGATATTTGTCACTAAGTTCCCAATAGTTTGCAACGGCTTGACACAAAAGCCGGGTACATCTAGCATACTGGCATTCGATTACCTGCCTCCTTAACGGTTCGCGTAACTCGAATTAATCTCATCTGCCGAGGTGCAGCGTGATGAAGCCACGATGGCTCCAGAATCGATTTGCCTATGTCTTTTTGGGGGTGTTGTTGCTTCTGACGTTCCTCATTGTTGCCTGTGGGGACGATGAGACGCCTACCGCCGCAGCCACCGCTCCCCCAACCCCAGCCGCGCCTGCCGCCGCAGCCACTGCTGCCCCAACCTCAGCCGCCCCTACGACCGCAGCCACAGCTGCCCCAACCCAAGCCGCGCCCACCACCGCCGCCCCGGCGCCTGCGCCAACTGCGGCGCGCACCCAGGCGCCTACACTGACCGCGGCGGCGCCAACCTCAACCCCCACTCCCACCCCCACTGCTACCATGGCGCCTAAAGTCCCCGTGGTGCCGCGCCTCATAGTTGCGATGACACCGCCGGCGCAGCAGACCCCCTCGCCCGTCAAGGCGTCGCGAGCTTCCGCCGCACCGCTGAAGCCCATGCTCGGCTTCCTCATCAAGGAGGACCCGGAGCGGCTCGACATTCACCACGACTGGCTGGCCACCGAGTGGACTTTTGACACCACGGCCTGGACTTTCAAACTCCAGGAAGGTGTGCCCTTCTATCGGAACCGGCAGCCCAGCGAGTACATGTTCACGGCCAACGACGTCGTTGCCACCTACGAATCGGGCATTGCCGATGACTCCCAGGCCATCGGCGCTTTCTTCTGGAAGCGGTGGGTTGGCCCCGTCGAGAACTTCGAGGTCGTCAACGACCACGAATTGATCATGAACATGGATGCTCCCGACGTGGCCATTCCCATATGGCTGCTGGACGGCGTCGGTTTCCACATTATTTCCGGCGACCATTGGAGGGCCGTCGGCGATGAGGGCTACAAGGACGACCCCATTGGCACAGGGTCCTTTACCTTCAAGGACCACGAGGTCAACAGCCACTACCTTTATGAGGCGGTGGAGGACCACTGGCGCAAGACACCGGAAATGGATGAACTGGAGTTCCTGCTTGTCAAAGAAGACGCCACAAGGGTTGCCATGCTCCTGACCGGCGAGGCGCATATCATCGACTTGCCGTGGAGCCTGGTTTCGCAGATAGAACAAGCCGGGTTCAAGAAAGTCTTGGCCACGCGCCCCGGTTGGTATCTCATGGGCGTCATCGGCGGCCAGTTCTACACCACTCCCGATGGTGAGGACTTGTCGGACCCCAACAACCCGCTTACCGACGTCCGGGTCCGGCGCGCCTTGGCCCTGTCCATCAACAAAGATGAGCTGAACGATACCTTCTTCGCCGGCGACGGTCACGTGCAGATAGCCCATCTCATGTACAACACGGAGCCCTCAGTTCCGCCAGGCTTACAGCCCTACCCCTACGATCCTGAGGAAGCCAAGCGGCTGCTAGTCGAGGCGGGCTACCCCGACGGCTTTGACCTGGAGCTGCCCTACTACATCCTGGCGGGTCTGCCGAATATCGGTGAAATTGTGGAGGCCATCGCCAGCTACTACCGCGCCATCGGAATCAACACCGAGACCAAGCTCTACGAGGGTTCGGTGCTGAGGGAGTTGGGCCGAGAGAGGGAGATTAAGCAGGCCATTCGGTTCCTTAACAACGGACTAGTCTCCTACCAGATTGCCTACCCGATCAACTTGAGGCTTTCGGAACGAAGCAACCACTGGTTCGACCACCCCTACGTGGCCGAGTTCATCGACACCTTCGACACCACGTTGGAAGAAGATACCCGCGTGCGAATTGCGCGGGAGTTTGCCCAGTGGATGCAGGATAACGTCATCACCGTGCCCGTGGTATTCATCTTCCCCGTGTTGGGCGTTGACCCCGGCGTTGTGGAAGAATACCGTGGCAACATGATCAACCTGGGCCCCACTATGGACCACGAATATACGAAGATGGTCAAGAGGTAGTTCGAAACCCAAGACTATCCTGAAACAGGAGAGCCTATTCAAGACCGTGAAAGGAACGAGATATGAGAAAGAAACACACTTTTAGACTTTTAGGATACGCGCTCTTGGGAGCGGCGTTGCTTCTGACGCTGGTCATAGTGGCCTGCGGTGGCGACGATACCCCCGAACCGGCTCCGTCGACGCCTGCGGCAGCGACGGCGCCAGCCCCCACGGCTATGCCGGCCACCCCTGCCATGACGCCTGCGCCCACGCCAACGGCCATGCCGGCGACGCCACGACCGACCCCCGTGGCCACGGCTCGGCCTACTCCACCCCCGACGGCGACGCCCGCGCCTACACCAACGGCGACGATGGCTCCAAAGGTCCCTGTTTCGCCTCGCTTGAAGGTGAGCAAGGTTCCTCCGGGATCCCAGGTGACGATGATGTGGAAGACCTTCACAAGCGAAACGGGGCCCATGAAGCCCATGTACGAGTTCATCATCAACACCAATCGCTTCAACAGCGAGTACGAAAACACCATGCTGGCGGAAGATTGGACCATGGCCACGGACGCCATGAGTTGGACTCTGAAGCTACGCCAAGGTGTGCCGTTCCATTCCACGGACTCCTACACCGGCACGGACTTTACCGCCAAGGACTTCAAGTTGACCCTCCAGACGGCGGGCCGGGAGGACTCCCTCTCCGCCGGCAGCCAGTGGCGGAATTTGGGCATTGAGGACAAGAACTTCGACATCGTGAACGATCACGAGGTTGTGTGGATTCTCGAACGGCTGGAGCCCCTGGGCGAAGGCTGGTTGGCGGAAGGCAACGTGGCTGGCATCATCAGCCAGGACTACTGGGACGCCGTCGGCGAGGATGGCTACCTGGACCATCCCGTAGGCACCGGCTCCTTCACCTTCGTAGAGTTGCAAATCGGTTCCCACATGCTCTACGAGCGGGTTGAGGACCACTGGCGAAAGACCCCTGAATTCCACGAGCTGCAGTTCTTCTACGCTCCGGAGAGCGCAACCCGCATTGCCATGCTGCTGGCCCAAGAAGTGGCGATCTCCGAGGTGGACAAGTCGCTGCTGCCCCAGGCTATCGAAAAGGGCTTTGGCGTGGCCACCAGCACCCTGCCCGGCGCCAACCTCTTCATGATGATTGGCGGGCTCTACTACGACGAAGTTGTGGAGATTAAGATGGGATCACGGAAAGGTGAAGATCATCCCATTGCCCCAGGCTATATCGAGGGCGATCCCCTCCGGGACCTGAGGGTACGAATGGCGCTCAACTACGCCATCGACCGGGACACCATCAACGAGATCTTCTTTGACGGAGAGGGCATTCTCCAGACCATTCTGGGCATCCCTCCCACACGCTCCGACTACAGGGACGACTGGACACCCTACCCCTACGACCCGGACAGGTCCAGGGAGCTATTGGCGGAAGCGGGCTACGGCGACGGTGTGGAGATTGGCTTCATCACCACCAAACTGAGCGCTGTGCCGGAAGGCCAGGACGTGGCTGAGGCGGTCATAGGCTTCTGGAGAGAAGTGGGCGTAGAAGTCAACCTGACTGAGAGGGAGTTTGGCCCGCTGCTGGAGCAGTGGCGCAACCGGGACATGGGTCAGACCATTACCAGCATGCTCTACGGGGTGGGCAGCGACCCGCTTTCGATTCGGAACAACGGCCGCTACGCCATCAGCAGCGTCAGCGGCGGCACCGAGTCCCAGTGGGAATTCCATGAGTTGGACGCGCTGTTTGCCGAAACTCAGGAGTCGATTCTGCCGGAGGATATTCTCCGCACCGGCCAGGCCATGGGCACGTGGCTCTACGAGAACCACGTTATCATCCCCCTCTTCTTCCTTTCTACCAAGGTGGCCTACGACCCCGGGGTGGTCAAGGGTTACGACGTTGCCTTCGGCTTCTTCGGGCCGACGCGCTACCATGAATTCACGGAGGCGGTGTATCCCTAAACCGCGTCGCGTAAAGGCTTGACTTGCACACTTTCGAAGGGCAAGGGGACTCGAACCCCTTGCCCTTCTTGCGAGACCCGTATAGGGTTTGACATAACACGAGACGAAGGGGGAGGCCATGCCGGAATCAGAGCTTACCAACCTAACTGCTGCCCGTCTGTCTGACCTGATGGCGGCCCGGCAGGTATCGCCGGTGGAGGCGACTGAGGCATACCTGCGGCGGATAGAGTCGATAGACCCTTCCCTGAGGGCCTACCTAACAGTTGCGGCGGATTCGGCGCTGGAGCAGGCGCGGCAGGCGGAGCGGGACTTCATGTCTGGGGTTCGCCGGGGGCCGCTCCAGGGTGTGCCGGTGGCGCTGAAGGACCAGATCTGGACTGCCGACATGCCCACCACAAACGGCTCTACGCTTCTGAGGGACCACGTCCCACCCGAGGACGCAACGGTGGTGTCGAGGTTAAAAGCGGGTGGGGCGGTGATTCTGGGGAAGCTAAACATGGGGGAGTTCGCC
>CAYNJI010000098.1:0-3440 GCA_964397605.1 uncultured Dehalococcoidia bacterium
CGGCAATACTGGTCGACCACGGCGGTTGGGTCGGAGGCTGGTCCCATCTTGCAGGTGCCGGACATGTGCTGAGTCGAGCTGAATCTGAGACTATCGGCAATCCAGCGATCCAGGGTCTCATCCGTGGCCAATTCCTCGTCCGTGGGAGAGAGTCGCATGGAGACGATGTCCTGGTAAGATTCGTTCTCCAGCAATCGTACGCACAGGCGCACGGCCTCTCGCATCCTTTGGCGGTCCCATGGGTCTTCAAGGTATTGGTAGTCCAGGTGGGGTTGGGCGTGGGGATCGGGCGAGGCCAGTCTAACTTCGCCAGTTCCGGCCGGCTTGTAAATGCTGGCCGAGACGGACATCCCGATGGACTCGTTAGGGTCGCCTCCCATCTTGGTCGCAAACGAACTGGGGGTTATCAGCATGTCGTTTCGGAAGCTGGACCCTGTAGAGGTGTAGTGAAGCAGGCACTCCCTCTTGGGGGCATAGGGGTCCATCGGAACACCGTCTTTGGCTTGAAGTAGCATTGATACTTGCGGGTGGTCCCGCATGTTCTGGCCGACTCCAGGTAATTCGCAGACGACCGGTATGTCGAATTCGTTTAGCTGGTCGGCTGGGCCTACACCCGACAGCATCAGCAAGTGGGGCGACTTGATCGCTCCGGCGCTAAGCACGATCTCCCGACCTTCAACGACGAATGTTTCTTGGCCGCTCTCGACTTCCACTCCGGTGGCTGCCTTGCCTGAGAATAGGATTTTAGTGACCATGACGTTGGCCTTGATAGTCAGATTTAGCCGGTGTCGGTTGGGGTTGATATAGGTCAACGCGGTACTCATGCGTACCCCGTCAAGATTATTTACTGTCACCGGACTCACACCAGTTGACTCCGGGTGGTTAATGTCCGAGGATTCCTGGAACCCCGCTCCAATGCAGGATTGGTAAAAAGCCCCCTGGAACGGCAGGAACTCCTCCCGCTTGTAACGGCGGACTGGGACCGGGCCGTCGGTACCGTGGAAATCGTCCTGGAAGTCCAAGTCGGTTTCCATCTTCCTCCAATAGGGCAGTACTTTAAGGAAGGACCATCGGTCGTTGCCCCGGGCCGCCCAATCGTCGAAGTCCTCCGGTGAGCCTCGGAAGAACTGGGCGCCGTTGATGGAGCTGCCTCCGCCCATCGCCTTTCCCCTTGGCACGGGAGTGGGCTCAGCCTGCTGGCGAGTCGGTCTGCCTTCGAATGACCAGTTGTGTGGAGCGTCCATCGCTGAGGCTAACGGGTTGTTGCTGTACTTCAAGTCGTTGGGAAGGAGCGAGAATTGAGGGTATTCGGGCCCGGCTTCGAGGAGTAACACTGATCTTTGTGGGTCGTCGGAAAGGCGGGCGGCTAGGGCGCAACCGGCGTTACCTCCGCCGACTATTATCACGTTGTACTTCATTCAGAAACTCCGTGCGAAATGAATACTCACCGAGCTATGATCCCGTTACATGATCGGCCGTATGGGATACCCGAGCGTCCGAGTCCAAGCCGACCCCGAATATAAACTCTGCAAACCGATCCGCGAGATTACGAATTGTCCGCTGGGATAAGAGGAGCCATTATTTGCTACACAACACTGCAGACTCCTTGAATAATGGCCATCTCCCAGTGTCCCCCGGCTTATAGAGCGACGACGAAATTTTTTTAAACGATCGTCGCTCTTCAAAGGCGGAATCAGATTGGGCCCGGACTATCCAGAGTTCCATGTGCTGTTAGCTTTGTTTTGTGTACTTGGTGACGCTGGGCACGCCGGCGCCGGCGAGGTAGAGATCGCCGTGGGAGTCACCTGTTATCCAGTGGGACGGCACAGACTCCACTCTTTGCAACAAATTGCCCTGCTTGTCCCAGACACCAAGCGCTGGTGTTAGCTCCGTAATGTAGACTGTCTCGTCGGTGTCCATCCATATGGAAGTAGCGCGGCCCATGTCTGTCCACATCGCTTTGTACTCGCCGTTGGCCGAAAAGACCTGAACGCGCTCATTGTCCCGATCGCACACGTAAACCACACCCTGCTTGTCCACCCACAGGTCATGTGGTGCGTGGAACTCGTTGGGAGCGGTCTTGCCTGGCTCTCCCCAGGAGTGAATGAGGTGGCCGTCGGCCGAAAACCGGTGGACCCGGCAGTTTCGGTAGCCGTCGGACACATACAGGTCGCCGGAAGGGGAGTTCACCATGCCCGAGGGCTTGTTGAAGGGGCCACCCGGTCTCAACACCTTGCCGCTGTCTTCTTCGCAACCGGTATCTGAAAACTTCCCCCGCGTTCCCAGGATCTGAAGCGGCTTACCGTCCACCGTGTACTTCAAGCACACGTGGTCGTCCCGGTCCGTAAGATATATGAGATCGTCGGAGCCGATGTAAATGCCATGGGCGAAGTTGGTGGAGCCGTGCCCCCAGGAATTCAAGTAGTTACCGTCTTTGTCGAACACCACGACAGGAGGGTCCTTCCTCTGGAAGACGTACACCCTGTCTTGGGAATCAACGGCGGCTGCGCTAACTTCTCCCAAGGTCATGCCCTGAGGTAACTTGGCCCAATTTTCGTTTACCTCGTACCTATATTTGCCTCCGCCTACCGTAGCCATATAGCTCACACCTGTTGAAATAAACTTCGGAGTAGGACCCCTCAACCAGCCATGTCACCCACTTCCTCACCAAGGCGTGCCTTGGGCCGATTATACATCTTGTGCGTATGGATCTGGTGCCTGTATGGAAAACCGGCGGGCCGACTAAGATTGGGGGTATTGAATCGTCGAGCGAGATAAGATTGACAGGCACCAAAGGCCAACAATAAGCTTCAACTGCCTGATCGAACCTCGCTGTCGGCATCGGGTCCGATATCTGGAATTCCGGTGGTTAGTTCGAGCCATCCCAGAACGTCCTATCCTCAGGGGAATCAGTTAGATCTGGGAAATCCAGGTTCAATCTCTCTCAGATAGGAGAACAAACATGATCTGGTGCCGCTTCGAAATGCAAGGAGAAACCAACTACGGTATGGTCGAGGGCGACCGTGTCACCCAGGTTTGGGGCAACCCACTGAGTGAGTATGCCGTCACTAACCACATCTATCCATTGGAACAGGTGAAGCTACTGGCGCCCATCAAGCCGGCCATGCTGTACGCCGCCGGTCCCAACTACCGGGGTCACGTGGAGGGCATGGCCGCCCGGCGGGGAACACCGCCCAGCTATCCAGATCGCCCCTCCCCCAACTACCGATCGGTCCACGCTATCATCGGCACCGAGGAGAATATCGTGGTGCCCAAGGACAGCGGGGGCGCTGTGCAACCTGAAGGGCAGTTGGCGGTGGTCATCGGCAAGAAGGCCAGTAAGGTGTCGGTGGACGAGGCCCTGGACTGCGTGTTCGGCTCCAGGACTGGTCGGTGCTATAACGGCAAGGAGTGAAGCGCCGGTGCTTAGGCTTTCAGTG
>CAYNJI010000098.1:3450-4690 GCA_964397605.1 uncultured Dehalococcoidia bacterium
CACCATCGGCAACGACATCAGCGAGCGGCCCTGGCAGCAGGCCGACCGCACCATGTTTCGCGGCAAAAACTGCGACACTTGGAAGCCCATGGGGCCGTGGATCGTCACCGATCTGTGCCCCACAGGGTTCCGTATCATCGTGCGGCACAATGGTGCCGTCTGGGAGGACTTCTCTTCCACCGACCAGATTTGGGACACTGCTACCTGGATCCACGAGCTTAGCAAGTACGCCACCTTGTACCCCGGCGACGTGCTATGGATGGGCACCCAGGGCGCCGACGGCGACATGTTCCCCGGCGATACCATCGAGGTGGAAATCAGTGACATCGGTACCCTCCGAAACTACGTGGTTGCCGAGGAGTAGGGGTGATCGGCTAACACCGAGATTCTCCATCGGCGAAAAGGCCGAAGCCGATCGATGAATATGAGGTGTCCTGGTTAAAAGGCATTCAGCCACGAAAATCTGGTAAGGGTTAACATTTTCTGCCCGCCAGGGAAACCAACGAATTGACTCCGATGCTGATAGATGCCGAGCGACCTGCACAGTCACATCGATTGACATCGGCAGCGGCAAGGGGGCCGTCGAAAACGTTTGTACTCTATTGTTCATGACCCTTCTAGAGGAGGATTATAGCCGTTTACTCCCAACGTCCGTTCAGCAGCGAGGTGGTCCTGGTTATTCGGACAACGGGTAAGCTAGATTTAAGAGGGCCTTCCACTGCTAGATACTTCATGACACCTCGACCTAGCCCAAGAGAGCGTTGTTCACGTTCCTATCCGCATCCATATCTCTAGGACGTACGATCAGCCGCATAACCGTGATGTGCGAGCAGAGTGGATTTGGCATTAGCCTCCCTTCCGTGGCATCGACGTGTCGTGCTCAATAGTGAACAAATGAGCCTACCCAGACGGCACGAACAGGGGTAACACTAAGTTGGGCTCATCAACGGTGGGCATAAAAATGACCTTCACTGGCATGTCGACGTAGATGTCCTCGGGCGCGATCTTCAGTATGTTGCTGCAAACGCGAAGACCCTCCTGCTCCTCCAGCTCAATGAGGGAAATGTTGTATGGGACCTGGTCCTTTTCCCGAATGGCGGGATGGACTGGATTTCGAACGACGACGAACGAGTAAACAAACCCCTTTCCGCTAACCTTGCTCCATTCGTATTCCAGCGAATGGCAGGATGGGCACATGGGGGTCGGCAGGTGCCGGAACATCTTACAGTCGGAGCATTGC
>CAYNJI010000099.1:0-3780 GCA_964397605.1 uncultured Dehalococcoidia bacterium
GGTCAGGCGTAGGGGTAGGTGTTGGTTCAGGGGTAGGGGTAGGTGTTGGTTCAGGCGTGGGGGTAGGTGTTGGCTCGGACGTAGGGGTAGGTGTCGGTTCAGGCGAAGGAGTAGGCGTTGGCTCGGGCGAAGGAGTAGGCGTTGGCTCGGGCGAAAGGGTTGGTGTTGGTTCAGGAGTTGGAGAAGGCAAATCCGACTCGCACGCAGTAATGCCCAGGACCATCCCGGCCATCAAAAGGCCAAATGCAAACAGCTTCCATTTATTGCACAATTTCATATTATCTCTACTGCTTTGGAATACTCTCGTTGACCTGCAGGACCGGTGCAAAAAGTGGGGTGTGTTTGTGGCGGCCCTTCATCAGTTCCTTGCGCGGATAGTAGTATTTTTGAGCTAGATTTACAAGCCGATCAAAGAAGGACTTTGGAGGAGGGGATAGGTTTGAAACCTGTCCCTACGGGAGAAAACGTTGCCGGATGGGTGGCACACCCCCATCCCAACCTTCCCTCATCGAGGGGGAAGGGATGGGTTCCCGCATTCGCGAGGCTGAGGGGGGTTAGAGGAGGGGGTGAAGGCGGGGCCAGATATTTTCGGCGATGGTCTCTTTCGACAGCGTGCCGTCGACGGTAACCCAGGTGTTTGGGTTGCGAGCGGCCATGTCCTGGTAGCCCCGGCGGACTCTCTGGTGAAATTCCCACTTCTGACTTTCGAAGTTGTCCAGGGTATTGGCGTCCTTGCGGGATTGGGCCGCTTCGACGGGCAGATCGAGGAAGATAGTCAGGGAGGGTTGCAACCCCCCGGTGGCGAGCCGGTTTAGCTCCCCCACTATCTTGGCGTCCAGTCCGCGGCCACAGGCTTGGTAGGCCATGGTTGATGCGGTGAACCGGTCGCAGAGGACGATACGGCCTGCGTCTAGGGCCGGTTGGATGACCTTCGCCACGTGTTCGGCGCGAACGGCTTCGAAGAGGAGGAGTTCGGTGATAGGGGAGAGGTTGGGGTAGCCTCTGAGCCAACGGCCGGCGGCTTCTCCCAAGGGAGTGCCACCGGGCTCCAGAGTGACGACGGGGTCGTGGCCGTTGGATATGAGGGTGCGGCGCAGGATTTGGATCTGGGTTGTCTTTCCTGAACCGTCGATGCCTTCGAAGACTACGAACGGGGTCACGGCGGGCCTCCTATTTGCGGAGGAGCCGCACGTGGCGGCGAGGGTCGACGCCGACGCTGAGGGAGCTAAGGTTGTATTTCTGCGCCAGTATGTGCTGGAGCCGCCGGACGTAGGCGCGCTGGTGAGCGAGGTCCACGTACTCTTTGCCGTCCAGGATGCTCTGAGCGGCCTCGTGGGCTTCCTGCAGGGCACTGTTGAGGGTACGGTCGTCGTCGTTGTTGTGGCGCTGCCGGCCGCGGAGGAACTGCTGCACCTGGGCGGCGGTATTCTTGCGCACCACATGAACCGGAGTACCGGACTCTTCAGCGATACTCACTACTCGGGAACCCCGTTTATAGTGGGACTTGGTGGTTAGGATGAGGTCTGCGCGTCGAAGGTCAGTGACGAGTTCTACTTCAACGTCTGAGTCGTTGGCGGCCTGTTCCAGCTTGTCGCGGCCCACGCCGAAGAGAAAGATACGGGGAACCGGGGAATCTCCGGCGAAGGGGGAAGACGTGGAGGAGGATGGCTTGTGCTCTGCGTCGGGGGAAGCGCCGGGTTTGGATGGCTCGTCCATGACCAGCTGGCCGGCGTCGTCGAGGCGGCGGACTTCAGGGACCAGCGGATAGCCCCTTAGCCAGGAATCGACGACTCTGGCCACATTGTCGTGCACGGCGACGGTATCCCAACTCTGAATTTCGACGACAACGTCGAACGTGGGCGGGGCCTTCCGCTCCAACACGCTCTTCTGGGTACCGCGGTAGCGGGCCTCGTCGTCGCCCAGGGTGACGGTCTGGATGCCGCCGACAAGGTCCGAGAGGGTGGGGTTGAGGATGAGGTTGTCGAGGGAATTGCCGTGGGCGGTGGCGATAAGCTGAACGCCCCTTTCGGCGATAGTACGAGCGGCGGCGGCTTCAAGCTCTGTGCCCATTTCGTCGATGACAATGACTTGGGGCATGTGGTTTTCGACGGCTTCTATCATCACTGCGTGCTGGAGGGTAGAGGAGGCTACTTGCATGCGGCGGGCGTGGCCGATGGCGGGATGCGGTATGTCGCCGTCGCCGGCGATTTCGTTGGAGGTATCGACGACGATGACGCGCTTTTTGGCGGTGTCGGCGAGGACGCGGCTGACTTCCCGGAGCATGGTGGTCTTACCGACGCCGGGCCTTCCAAGGAGGAGGATGTTCTTGCCGGAGAAGGCCAGGTCTTCGATGGTCTTGATGGTGCCGAATACGGCCCTTCCCACACGGCAGGTTATGCCGAGGATTCTGCCCTTGCGGTTTCTGATGGCGGAGATACGGTGCAGGGTGCGCTCTATGCCGGAACGGTTATCATCGCCGAATTCGCCGATGTGGGAAATTACGTAGTCCAGGTCAGCCGAGGAAACCTCTTCGGTATCCAGGATGAAGTCGCCGTCTGGGAATCGGGCCTCCGGCGGGCGCGCCAAGTCCAAGACAACCTCCAGGAGTTGGCTGAGGTCGAACATGTTTCTGAGCGGGCCCACGACCCGAGGCGGCAGGCAATGGAGGAGGAGGTGCAGATCGTCTTGTATGTGTCGTTCAAGCTGCTGGGTCTGATGTTCCATCAGCGGTGTTCCACCTACCGGGAAGGTTTTAGCAGGCTAAGGAAGTATTGGTGGAATCGGGTGTCCTTGGTGAGTTCGGGATGGAAGGAGGTCGCGAGGAGATTGCCCTGGCGCAGAGCCACGGGCGTCCCGTCGGAAAGGGCACCAATGACCTCAACGTCGGGGCCGAGGCGAGTGGCGGCAGGGGCGCGGATGAAGATGGCGTGGAAAGGCTCATCCCCCAGGGGCGGGAAGTTCAGTTCGGCGTGGAAGCTGTCCACCTGGCGCCCATAGGCGTTGCGGCTGACGGTGACGTCCATGAGGCCGAGGGGCTTGGGGCGGTGGTCCTCAAGTTCCGAGGCCATCATAATCATGCCGGCGCAGGTGCCCCAAGTGGGGACGCCTGACGCGGCGAGGGCGGTGATGGGTTCGGACAACTCGTAGAGGTCGAAGAGGTGACGCAGGGTGGTGCTCTCTCCGCCGGGGATGATGAGGGCGTCCAGACCTTCCAGGTCCTTGGGGAGGCGTACCTCGCGGGCGGTGACGTTCAACTCATTGAGCAGAGCAATATGCTCAGCAAAATCGCCCTGAACGGCAACCACGCCCACGGTGAGCAAGGGTTCTGATCCTGCGGTCAGGAGCCCTTACCAGCCCCTGGTGGCCAGGAGTTCCTCCTCCTTCATGTCCCGGACGGCAAGACCGGGCATGGCGTCTCCCAGCCCCATGGAGACCCTCGCGATGATTTCGGGGTCTCTGTAGTGGGTAACGGTCTGGACGATGGCCTTGGCCATGAGCGGAGGGTTGGAGGACTTGAAGATGCCGGAACCCACGAACACGCCGTCGGCTCCCAGCTGCATCATAAGGGCAGCGTCGGCGGGCGTGGCCACGCCGCCGGCGGAGAAGTTGACTACGGGCATTCGTCCCTGCTGCTTGACGGCCTTGACGAGTTCCAGCGGCGCGCCCAAGAGCTTGGCTTCGGTGGGGAGTTCGTCTTCTGACACGTTCATGATTTTGCGGATTTCGCCCTGAACGGTGCGGTTGTGCCGAATACGGCCCTTCCCACGCGGCAGGTTATGC
>CAYNJI010000099.1:3790-4647 GCA_964397605.1 uncultured Dehalococcoidia bacterium
CCGGCCTCGCCCTTGGTGCGAATCATGGCGGCGCCTTCGCTGATGCGCCGGAGGGCCTCGCCGAGGTTGCGGCAACCGCAGACGAAGGGGACTTTGAAGTCGTGCTTCCAGACGTGGTGGTCTTCGTCAGCGGGGGTGAGGACTTCGGATTCATCTATGTAGTCTACGCCAAGGGCTTGAAGCACCTGAGCTTCGACGAAGTGACCGATGCGGCACTTGGCCATGACGGGTATGGTGACAGCTTCCTGGATTTCGATAATCTTGGTGGGGTCGGACATGCGGGCGACGCCGCCGTCCTTGCGGATGTCTGCGGGGACGCGTTCGAGGGCCATGACGGCGCAGGCGCCCGCGTCTTCGGCGATTTTAGCCTCATCGGCGGTCACCACGTCCATGATGACGCCGCCCTTGAGCATCTGGGCCAAGCCCACCTTGAGCTCCCAAGTTCCGGTCTGAGCGTTTTCCGAGCCGTTGAGTCTATCCTTGCCAGTTGCCATGTCTGCTCCTCTTTAACAGCAGTAGAACTACGAGTATGGTCATTATACGATAGGGTCTATCAATTGGCAATTGAGAGGACACAAGCCGCAAAGGTTCGGGGGTGAGATTCTTGGGTTCGTTAAGAATGACATTGGAGGGAGGTTGTTTCTTGAAAACAAAGAGTTGTTTGGAGGATTTCGATTCCAGGGTTTGTGCCTGGAGTTGATTCGATTTAGTAATCGAATAGGGGCAATTTTTGATGATTTTGTGCCTGAGATTGACTTAATGGGGGTTCGTATTTGTTTTTTTGTAAAAGTAGGGGAAATGAGCGGTGATTGGGGGAGCAGGGGGCTATAAGGGGGAACAACGGAAGGGGATGGGTC